>DAOVIC010000116.1 GCA_030671565.1 Anaerohalosphaeraceae bacterium | reverse complement strand
TGTGGAATCGCAATGTTTATGCCATCGGCGATATACCGAACGAGATAGAACTGCCTGTGCTGGCTGCTATAGTTGCCTCGGCAATTGCGGCAGCCTTGATCGCTGTAACGGTTCCCAGTTTGCAGGCAGCAAGACGTAAGCCGGTTGAAACCCTGCAGGTAAACCAACTGTAACACCCTTTAGGGAAACTTGAACTTTTTTTTCAAAGCTAATGAGAAGAGCTGAAAATGGATGATATTCTAAAAGCGACGGGCCTTCATAAGTCGTATAAGATGGGCACGATAACCCTGGAAGTTTTGCATGGGCTGGATATGAGTGTCAAAGATGGAGAATTTATTTCGATCATAGGCGCCTCCGGAAGCGGCAAAAGTACGCTTCTCCATATTCTCGGAACACTTGACCGGCCCGACGAAGGAACGGTCGAATTTAAAGGCGACGATCTCAGTCGTTTCTCATCGTCAAAATTAAATAAGTTTCGCAACAAAACGGTAGGGTTTGTCTTTCAATTCTACCATCTGCTTGACGAATTGGATATTCTTGAGAACGCTATGCTGCCGGCAATGGCTTCGAGCGGAATATTGGGATGGATGTCCAGACGCAGGGGCGTGCGGCAAAGGGCGGGCGAACTTCTGGAAAGAATGGGGCTTAAAGAGCGTTTATCGCATAAACCGTACCAATTGTCAGGCGGCGAACGCCAACGGGTTGCGATCGCCAGGGCCCTGATGAATAGCCCAAAACTGCTTTTGGCAGACGAACCGACAGGAAATCTTGACTCTGAGACAGGAAATGGTATCCTAGACGCACTTTCCGAGTTCAATTCGGAGGGTCAGACGATAGTTATGGTTACGCATGACCAGCGGATTGCCGAGAGAGCTGACAGGGTGATACGTCTGGCGGACGGTAAAATTTCGACGAAATAAGCATGGCGGTTTTGGCCGACTGGAAAATTGGAGATTTGTATGGCTGCTAAAATATGGCTTGGAGATAAACTTGTAGATGCTGATCAGGCGAAGGTGTCTGTTTTCGATCATGGATTTCTCTATGGTGACGGAATTTTTGAAGGTATCAGGGTCTATGGCGGTCGGATATTTGAGTTTGAAGCTCATATCGAAAGGCTATACCATTCAGGTAATGCTATTCGTCTGGATATACCAATTAGCAAGGCCGACCTTGCAAAAGCTGTGGAGGAGACGGTCAAGGCAAATAGTATTGTTGACGGATATATCCGGCTTATTGTTTCTCGCGGAGTAGGTGATCTTGGTTTGGATCCTTTCTTGTGCGAAAAGGGGCTGGTGGTGATCATTGCCGATCGGATCGATTTGTATCCGGAAGAACTTTACGAAAAGGGTTTGAAGGTTATATGTGCCGCCACAATGAGGGCGCATCCTATGGCCATACCGCCAAGGGTCAAAAGCCTTAATTACCTGAACAATATCCTCGCCAAGATCGAGGCGATAGATCGAGGAGTTGGCGAAGCTATAATGTTTAATCATTCCGGTTATGTCGCAGAGGCAAGCGGCGATAACGTTTTTATTATAAAGGATGGGGTCATCTACACCCCCCCTGTCAGTGCCGGTGCGCTTGACGGTATAACCCGCGCCCTCGTTATACGGCTTGCAAGACAGGAAGGTGTCGAAGTGGTTGAGAGAAATCTTACGCGGGCCGACCTTTATATCTGCGATGAATTTTTCCTGACGGGAACAGCAGCCGAAGTTATTGGAGTTGTAGAAGCCGACAACAGGATGATCGGGGATGGAAAGCCCGGTAAAATCACAAAGATGCTCAGAGAGAAATTTTTCGATTATGCCCGCTCGTCAAACGCATAGCACAAATTCTCAAGACATCCTGCAGTCGCCGCCTGGAGCCGGGTTCGAGATTATTTCGCACGAGCTTGAGCAGGTTAGACAATGTATTGCCCGCCAGCTTGTAACTCCAAAAGAGTCGATCAATGCACTTGTCGATCATATCACAAACGCATGGGGAAAAATGCTGCGTCCGGCATTGGTTTTGCTTTCCGGCAAGGCGTGCGGCGGATTGACCGAAACTCATATTGAGATCGCAGCTATGCTTGAGATGACTCACATAGCGACTTTACTCCATGATGATGTGATAGACGAAGCACAGAATCGAAGAAAACAGCCAACCGTCAATTCGCTGTGGGGCAACGAATCGGCGGTCCTGCTCGGAGACCTTCTCCTTGGTAAGGTTTTTGCAATGGCAGCATCGCTCAACGATCATGCAGTAGCTTCCGTTCTCGCCGAGACGGCGATTGAAATATGCCAGGGTGAGCTTGTCCAGGACCTTCAGCGTGGTAACACCCAGCTTGGGGAGGACGAATATATCGAAATAATTACCGGTAAAACTGCCGCACTTTTCAAGAGCTGCTGCTATCTTGGCGCGGTCGCAGCCGGCGGCGACAGTAAACAGGCCGAGGCATTGGCCGATTACGGTCTTTATACGGGAATCGCGTTTCAGATCACAGATGACCTTCTCGACATTGCCGGAGATGAAAAGGCGGAGGGAAAAACGCTCGGCAAGGATGTCGACGGCTTTAACCTTACACTGCCGGTCATTCATCTTCTCAGTATATTGGGCGACGAGGAAAAGGAACAGGTATGCGAACAGATGTCGTCAGGCCAACGCCCGACTAAATTGATACAACTGCTTGAAAAAAACGGAAGCTGCGATCATGCAAAAAAGCAAGTTCAAAACTATTGCGATAAAGCTTTGCAGACGATCGGTTCGATGGAAGACAGCGAAGCAAAAACAGAGTTGGCAAAAGTAGTCGCTTACATTTCCAGCCGCACCCCTTAGGGCCTGTTGCCCAAAACTTGCCATTCCCGAAAAGGCAAACCGCCTGCGCTAATAAAAAAGATGCTCAAACAGTATTTTACACCCTATCGCCATCAGAACAAAACCGGCACCGATCTCTATCCTGTTCTCGAAGATATGCCCGATCCGTTGCCCGATTCGGCACCCGAGCCCGGATAAAACAAACGTGATAACACCGATAACCGCCGCCGCCGAAAAAACTCGCGCAGTTATCACCTCCAGCGTCACCCCCACCGCCAGCGCATCGATACTCGTAGCAACCGACAACATAAGCACCACCGCCAGACTCACAGGGTTTGGACGAGCCTCCCTGCCGTGCTTTCTCGCATCCATTATCATCTTGCACCCTATCGCCATAAGCAGACCGAACGCTATCCAGTGATCGTAAGCCGAAATAACCCCCTTAAAACCAAGCCCGGCAAAATGACCCGCAAGCGGCATCACTCCCTGAAAAAGCCCGAAACAAAACGCCATCCGAAACGCATAACGAAACTGAAGACCCCTGTAAACCGCTCCCGTAGCAACAGAGACCGCAAAAGCATCCATCGCCAAAGCAAAAGCAACTAATATAACTGTAATAACTTCCATGATCACCTGGACTGTTTTTAATCTTCGCTACCAATATCGAATATCGTTATCTCCGGCCTCGCCAGAAATCTTGCCCGTGGTGCACGTCCGCCTTCCATCCCAATCCCGCGATTGACATAAAGATGCGTTTCACCAACACGGTAAAGACCCGACTCGTACTTCTTGCCGAACTTGGAAAACGTCAGAACCGCACCGTAAAAAGGTATCGCGATCTGTCCGCCATGAGTATGACCGGAAAGATAAAGATCGACGTTATAATTTGTAACATCCTCTATAAGATCCGGACTGTGATACAGAAAAACATTGAACGTGTCCGGCGAATTGGCGCTGAGTAATTTATCGCTGTACGCATGATCCCAAAAGTTAAGCCCGGATATGTAAAATTCTACCCCCTCCTTTTCAAGCCTTACAGTATCACGCTCCAGAACCTCAAAACCCGTACCCTCAAACAGTTCACCACTCTCTATCTCACGGAACCAGTTACCCCGAACAGCAAGCTTGGCAATGCCCGCTTCCAGGCCTTGTATCCTTTCACGAAAAAGACCAGTGAACTCAGGGTCGTTAACCGCATCGCCGGTAAAGACTATAACATCAGGCTTCGCCGCATTGACAAGCCGAACAAGCTTTTCTTCATTGCGCATCTTCTTGTCACAGTGAAGATCGGAAATCTGAACGATTCTAAGCTTAACGCCATTCAGCTTATCAGTACCGATCCGAATTACATTTACTTCAAGCCAATATAGTTCGACGAAAAAACCGCAGCAAAGGCATAGCATGCCCGTAAGTGCAATAATATGGATAGCAATAGCAGGCTTAGAAAAAAATCTGCTGTCAGGACCATCCGGCACAGGCCCGCGCCGCAAATGATCTATCGCCAGAAACACTTCTATCGCAATAACAACGGCAACTATTGCCAACACGCCAAGGATCGAGATTTTAATAACAAACGGCATGAATAACTTTCTTCCAAATGTAAAATAAAAAGTCTCGGCCAAAGGCCGAATCCGCAATTTTGCATTTTAATTTTTGAATTTTGAATTACTCCGCCTTAATAATTCCTTTGGCAGTTACGTCTTCGGCAAATGTCTCACCGGGTTTTACCATAAGATATTTCCCCTCGTCCCACTTGCCGTCAACAAGCCCCTGCAAAAGTGAAACATCTCCCTCGACCTCGTCATACGCCCAGCCGAGATATTCGGCACACTCTTTCGTATACTCCTTATACTTTTTTTCATCGCACAACCCAAGACTGACAAAGGTCGCCCGCTCATACTCTTTCATCCATCCCTGCTCTGTTTCCATAAGATACTGCGAATTATCATCGCCGTATTTCTCTTTGTATTCTTTCAGCAGTTTCTCGCATCGCTCTTTGCCCGGCATCGGAGCACAATCGATCCACCCGCAGCTGTACCAGTAAACCCCGCGGTGCGTATCGAAATACTCCTGATACTTACTCCTCGATCCCAGCAAAAGCGTCATGCAATCGTGCCCCCGGGAAACAACCATCGGAACCCCGCATTTCAAACCCACGATCCCGTTACTGCACAAACAATAACCAAGCACTATCGCATCGTAAGGATTCCCTTGAGCATCCGTCGTATCATCCAGGGCCTTTTGCAGCATACCGCGCAGCTTATCAGGTTCATTATGAAGGCCCTGCTCCATAAACACAACATCGACAATATTCCCCGATCGCGACGCGCAATAATAAGCCTCACGCTGAATAACCTTACAAGCTATCAATTTAAGTCTCATTTTCACCGCCGTATATTCGATTCCTAACCGCACTTTAACCTTTTTAGCCCAACAAGTCAAATTCAGGTTTCCCAAAAAGCCCTTAACATATTATACTTATCGGGCGTAATTATGGTTTTTAGTTCTCAGGAGAACGCTTTGAAATTGGCAAGATTTTATTGTGAGTCAATAACGACCGGCGAAAACCGCCTTTCCGCCGAAGAATCTCATCATCTAACGCATGTCTCGCGACTTGGCGTCGGAAATGAGATCGAACTATTCGACGGCAAAGGGAGTTTCGCAAAAGCCGCTGTCACCAGCGTCAAACGATCTAAAGTCATCGCAGAAGTTACAAACATCCAGACTCTAACCCGCCCCGGCTCAAAACGCATTACCATCGCCGCAAGCATACCAAAGGGAAAACGGTTCGACTGGATGATCTCAAAATGCACCGAACTTGGCGTCGACAACATAGTCCCTCTCATCTTCGAACACACCGTAAAACAGCCGAAAGAAACAAAAGCACGCTGCCGCAAAATCGCACTCGCCGCCGCCAAACAATCCGGAAATTGCTTCCTGCC
>DAOVIC010000136.1 GCA_030671565.1 Anaerohalosphaeraceae bacterium | reverse complement strand
GGTCGAGGAGTTTCTTGACAAACCGATCAAGCCGGAAGTCCTCCTTGAAACTGTAGCTCGGCTGATTAACGCAGAGTAACCGCAATGGAGACGATCCTTAAGAGTACAAGCCTTGCCAGGAGGGCTTATTGGCTTGTGAAATTGAGATGGCTGGCTGTTGCGCTGCTGGTATCGCTGACGCTTCTCGCAAGTAAAACGCTAAAGATCGATCTGCAGGAGCAGGCACTTTATTCCATAGCGATTGGGACATTTCTTTACAATATTACGCTGTATGTCCTTCTGGGGCGAGTTGTCAGGAAAGAGAAGGATGTCGACGGGGCGATTGGCAGAATAATAACACTACAGGTTTCGGCGGACCTGTTTATCCTGACAGCGATACTGTACTACTCCGGCAGTGTTGAAAATCCCTTCATGCTGTATTTTGTTTTTCACATGATCATTGCGAGCATGCTGTTGTCACCGATAATGAGTTATTGCCAGGCCACTTTGGCAGTAGTCTTGTTTGGAGGACTGTTGGGTCTGGAGTATCTGGGTCTGTTGCGTCACCACTCTCTTGGAATTTATGGCTTCAGCGATCTGTATCAAAATGAAAAGTTCGTCCTTGCCGTATTTTCGGTTTTTTCGAGCACTATGTACATAGTGGTCTATATGACAACCTCTATTGTCAGACAATTGCGAAAACAACAAATCTCTTATGAGCACGCCAACAGCCAGCTAAAACAGAAGGATCGCTATAGAAACGAGTATATTCTGCACATTACTCATGATCTCAAGAGCCATTTGGCCGCCATCAAGAGTTGTCACGATCTGCTGATCTCTGGAATGGTAGGGTTGCTGCCAGAGAACCACATGGACCTGGTGCAGAGGGCGGATCATCGTGCCTCGAAATGCCTGTCATTTATGAGTACTCTCTTGAAACTTACAAAGATCAGAATGACCGGTCAGATCAGCCGTGACCATCTTCCGTTAAAGAACGTCATTTTCAATGCCCTTGCGGCAGTAGACAGCAAGGCCCAGGAGAAGAGAATAGACATAGGTTACGTGTTCGATCTCAAGACAGATCAAGTCTACGGAAACTCACTTATGCTTGAGGATACCGTGACTAATCTTCTGCTTAACGCCGTGAAATACACATCCGAAGGAGGCCGGGTTCGTCTCACAGCCACTGAACGTCAGGAGGATACACTCCTGCAGATCACCGATACGGGTATTGGGATACCGGAAGACGAAATTGACAAAGTATTTTCCGAATTCTATCGAGCCCGTAATGCCCGCCAGATCGAAAGGGATGGCAGCGGCCTTGGATTGTCCATGGCCAGAGAGGTCATCGAGCGACACGGCGGGGCAATATGGTGTGATTCAGACAGCAGTGGAACGGTCATCAGTTTTACCATTCCAAAGGAAGCCAACTGCCCAAATACAAAAACAAAATAATGCAACCTGCTCTGTTAATTCACAGGGGCCTGTTACTTTTCTGAAAAGTTTTTTTACACACCTTGCTTGCGAGACGCATAACTCTTTGCAGATAAAAGAGTTACGCGATTTCAATATTTTTTTTATTTTCCCGGGAATTTCCTTGACGCATACCCCGATTAATTGGTAGTGTAATTTTAGTTAATTCTGTGAACGTGAACACAGTCGCAAAGCCGAGGGCAAAATGCGAAACCGTATCGTTCCAGACGAAACTGTTCGGCGTCTTCCGATTTACTTGCGAGGACTATCACATCTCGCTGAACAGGGGGTCGAAAAAGTAAGCAGTCATGAACTTGCATGTCTGCTTCATGTCGAATCACCACAAATTCGCAAGGACCTGTCCTATTTTGGAGACTTCGGTACGCCGGGTATTGGTTATGGAACGGAGGACTTGCTCGGTCAGATACGCGGCATTCTCAAACTTGACAGGCCTGCCCGGGCAGCGCTGATCGGGCTGGGCAACCTGGGCAAGGCGATCCTGCATTACTCGGGTTTCAATCCGTACAACCTGCGCATCGTTTCGATCTTTGACAATGACCACCGAAAGGTCGGGCACATGGCAGGGGATATCAAAGTAGAGGATATATCCGAAGTTCACAAGGCAAAGAGTAAAGATGTCTCGCTTGGGATCATCACCGTGCCGACTCATGCAGCACAACAGGCTGCCACCAAACTGGTTGAAGCGGGCGTCAAAGGCATACTGAATTTTGCCCCGGCTTATTTGAAAGTTCCCCATAGGGTTAAGGTTATCAGCATTGACATAGCGATAGACCTGGCGCGACTGCGTTATTATTTACCGAGAGGTAATAAGCGATGAATTGAGGCGATGAGCAGTGGAAACAGTTTTCACAAGCAAATTGAAACCTCTTCTTGACATGGTTTCCGAAGACATGGACCTTTACGTTCCCCAGGCACAGGATGAATACTACCTGTATGCAAAATACAACTCTGCGGACCGCGAGGAACCGACTTTTAATGATATACGCGTTTGTTCGCCGGTGAAGGAATTCCTGTTTCCGATGCGTGAGATCGCGGCTGTCTTTCCTGATCCCGGCTCGCCCGGGGAGACGAATCCGTTTGCTGTCTTCGGGCTGAAGAATTGTGATCTCAGGTCTATTGAAATATTGGATCGTGTGTTCAAGGAGGAAGACTTTCTGGACCCCTTCTATATTGGCCGCCGAGACAAGATGTTTATCATTTCATCAGACTGCTATAGCCCGGCGGATGGGTGTTGTTGCAATCTTTTTGAGGGCAAATCCTTTCCCGAAAGCGGATTTGATCTGAATATCTCAAAAATCGAAGATGGATTCATCGTCGAGATCGGGTCGGATCGCGGGCGCAGGATGATCGAACAGAAAGACGGTCTCTTTGCAGATGTTCCTTCCGCTGCAATGGCAAAGAGAGATGCAAATCGTCTCGAGACGGAAGAGCGGCTTTCCCGGCAAAATGCCGAATACAGGCTTGATCGCCCGATCAAGTCGCTCGTTGAGGATGGCTGCGATTCGCCGGTCTTTGATATGGAAGCTAAAGACTGCGTTGAGTGCCAGGGGTGTACAAGGGTGTGTCCCACCTGCCACTGTTTTTATCTTTATGATACCAAACAGCGGGATAGCTTTGGCAAGACGAAGATATGGGACAGTTGTGTTCGGCGGGGTTTTGCCGAGGTCGCCGGCGGAGGCAATCCCCGTAAGGTGCTCGGCGACCGTACCCGGCACCGACTAATGCACAAGTTCGTGCATTTCGCGGACAGGTACGGAATTAACATGTGTGTAGGCTGCGGCAGATGTATCGATAGTTGCGCCGGTGAAATTGATATTCGTCAGGTATTGAAGAGGCTTAATGAAGAACTGGCAGGGAAGAAATAGGTCGAAATGAGTTGTAATCCTTATCAGCCGATAGATGCACGGATAGTCGACATTATCGATGAATCGCCGACGATCAAAAGCTTTGCGGTTGCATGCGAAGATGACTTTCAGTTTGAGACGGGCCAATTCGTCGAGCTGACATTGCCCGGCGAAGGCGAAGCGCCGTTTACCCCTTCCTCGTCACCGAAACAAAGAGAAATAATGGAAATAACGATCATGAAGGCCGGTCGTGTGACGACTCTGCTTCATGAAACCCGAAAAGGCCAAAAGGTCGGGATCCGGGGGCCCTACGGTAACGGCTATCCTGTCGATAAATTTGCGGGAAAAGACGTTTATATCGTTGGAGGCGGAGTGGGGCTGGCGCCTATCAGGTCGCTGTTTCTGACCCTTGTTGACAGGATCAAGGATTTTCGGTCCGTGGTTTGCCGCTTCGGGGCCAAAACGCCCGACGATTTCATCTACAAGAAAAGCCTCTTTGGCGAATGGCAGCATATTGACGGTGTAAATATCGAACTGACCGTAGACAGGGCGGACAAGGACTGGTCGGGCAACGTGGGGATCGTAACAGACCTGTTAAAGCCTGATGACGTGGATATACCCAAAGCGGTCGCGATAGTCTGCGGGCCGCCGATCATGATGAAATATGTAACTTTCCAACTGCTGGAGTACGGATTCAAACCTCAGGATATTTATCTGTCGATGGAAAAGAATATGAGCTGCGGAATTGGCAAGTGCGGCCACTGTATGATAGGCCAATATTACGTTTGCAAAGACGGGCCGGTATTCACTTTCGACCAGATACAAAAAAGTCAGGAAATCTGGGACTAAAGCCATAGCGACGGGAAGCACGCAATGAGCAGAAAACTGATAATTGATCTGAAAAAATGCAAAAAGGGCGATCTTACGGGTGTCCAGTGCTCTTACAAGCATCATCCCGAGAATAAGGGGTTTGATGCTCTGCTGGAGAAGGTCGGTTTTGCCCTGATCTGCCGCAGGTGTCTGGCTGCTCCGTGCGTTAAGGCGTGCCCCCGCGGTGCCCTCGAAAAAGTCGCAGCTCAAGACGGGCAACCAGAGCGGCTTGTCAGGGCCAAAATGCTATGCACCGGTTGCGGAACCTGCGCGATCGCCTGCCCATTCGGAACGATAAATACCGGCCTGCTGAACTTTGTAAACAGCATCTGTGATGTGTGCAGCGGCAGACTTGGCGACGATGAGAAACCGCTGTGCGTACAAACCTCGG
>DAOVIC010000183.1 GCA_030671565.1 Anaerohalosphaeraceae bacterium | reverse complement strand
TCTTCGTGCTATATGATCATTCCTTCAGGCACAAAGAATGGGCCCGTAGTGAGAAGTTTTCTTGTAAGCTCTTCACAGAACGTCCAAAGCGTTCTTACCCGTGAGATCGCCCTTACCATGGCCTCGCATGTTTCGCAGGATACAGCTGTATCGAGTATTCTTCTTGCCGGTCGAACTGAAGACGTAAACCTGGACGGCCTTACCGAGACATGCGGTCTTCAGATCCAGACCGTCGACATGCTGGAGATATCCGGCGCCGACAGATCGCAACTGGCCGCGGATATGACAGAGACCGATCTTGCAATTGCCTACGGAGCGGCGCTTGAGGAAATGACCAGAAGCAGAAAGACCGATTTCCGTGAGGATTTCGCACCTTATGCAGGAAAGAAACGAATTCTGGAAAAGAGTTTTAGAACGGTAAGTGTCGCACTGACCGTAATACTTCTGGCCATCGGAACATTTTTCCAGTACCAGGTGTTTTTGACCGCGGGGGACGCAAAGGCGCTTGATCAACGTCTTGAATCCGACGCGAAAGAGGTGCTGGGCAGATCGCAAATAGGCAGACAGGGGCCCATTATAAGCCTCAAAGGCATGTATAACAGGATCACAAGCGGCGGCGGCCGCAGGATCGGCGATGAGAATTCCGTACCCACACGCTTTACTTATCTGCTTGAAGCTATCAACGATACGCCAGAGAACATCGGCCTTAATATCGCACAGATAAGAATATCAAGCAAGAATATACAGTTGAGAGGCTCTACTTCGAGCAGATCGGGAACGGGCAAGTTGTTTGAGGCGATTGACAAGCACCCAAAACTGAAAAAGGGAACCGAACAAATAACCAAAGACGGTTTTGTTGTTACGATCGAATCTCAGTAAATGAACGGAGCGAATATATGAACTATTTTTATAAACGATCTAATTTTTATTTCCTTGCGATACCCTTCGCCGCTGCGATCTGGGTGCTCGTAACAACTACCATATTGTCAGGGGCATCGAATAAAAGCTGGGATAAAAACAAAAAAACGTATGAGCAGGGGCAGGTATGGATAGGCAAGATACTGGTAGAGGACCAGGACATACTAAAACCTAAAAACCAACTCGACGACGGAACGGAATTCGATTATACAAAAGTGTTTTCGCAGTTTACCGGCGCAAATTCGATCCCTTCGAGCGTGTATAAATACAGGACGACTTCTAAATCAAAACGCAAAGGGAAAGTCACTCAAAGTGCGACTCTTACTATAGATACTATTAAAATAGAACAACTGACACGATTTCTGACGGAGATGCTCGACACATGGCCCGACCTGCAGTGCGAGAGCCTCATGCTCGTAAAACAAAAGACAGGAAAAGACAGCTGGAAAATACCTGAACTTAAATTTACGTACACATTTTAACTGCAACTAACGAACAGGCCAGAAAACAGCATCACCGTTTTCGCCCCAACGGCCCCTTTTGTCGGTACCAACAACTCCACCGTCATCCTTTAGATCAGTCCCCACGCTATAAAGAATAAAATCGTCACCGTCGACCCGATAGATCAAAGGATTACCGGTAAACGGATCGACTGGAAGCTCATTCAAAAAACCGCCTGCGACTAACTCCCCAAGAGAAACCGCCAGACGCCCTTCTTCCCGCTGATACCTTAAGATACCGAAAATCGCAACAAGAGCTTTTCGCTCGCACACGTAACGCCATCCCATCGATCGTACTTTGAGAAATGCTGGAAGTAACACTTTCAACAACATACCTGTATCGGCAAAAACCGGTGATTCAAGTATCTCCTCTTCTTCGCCCGCTAACTCCCACGGCGCCATGCTAAATATCGTATCAAACTCATCAAAAACCGATTCAATTGACTCGGTAACCTTACGCCTGTCAGGATAAGTTCCAAGGAAAAAACCGGAAAGAGCGGCCTTACCATCTTTAATAACCAGCGGCAAACCTTCCCGCAGCACCCTACCGTTGCCATTGCCGTCATCCGTAAAACCCCACTGAATACAATCCAGCCAAAACGCCTTTTCCGCCACAAGGTCATAAACAGAAGTGCCCCGTCCAAAATCCTTTTCAAGTTCTTTCTGAAGCCATTTTAAAATATCTAAATCTACATCATTTTCATAAAGAATTGTTTCAATGCTTGCTATCGCCATCTTTTCCACAGCAACACCAACCATCTGTTCTATCAAAAGCCCCTTGCCGGTATAATGACTGCCAAATCTCCTCAAAACAACACAATCCTTCAAAGCCTCCTTCACATTTCCATTATGCGCATTCCATGAAATTTGAAAAAAACACATGCTCATGGCCAACCTTTTACTGGCGGAAAGATATTTCAGCTGACGTTCAACTATCTGCGCAGGAAACCGCATCGGCTTATTGATCTCTGACTCCACCGAGTATTCAGGCCAATAGTATGGTTTAGCCGCACCCTGACGCAATGCATCGAAAGCGGGTTTCATTCCATCGAGGAACTTCTTCAACTCATCACGGTCAACCTCTTCAATAGAAACTGTTTTGTCCATGACCCCCTTAAGCGATTCAGGTATGTCCTGTGATAATTCTACCGCCTTATCGTAATATGGCCGGGCATTAAGTTCCTCATCCCGCCCCTGCCGCACCAAATCGTTCAACCACTTGGTATAATCAACAGAAATATTAGGACTGCCGATCTCAAAATACATCGCTCGTGCAGCCGTGAACAGAAACAAAATACAAAAAACCTGAAAAGTGCGGATGATGATTTTCTTCCATAGGGGTCTGCATCTTTTTTTTCCTCTTCTTATCAAACGGCTGAGCGTT
>DAOVIC010000157.1 GCA_030671565.1 Anaerohalosphaeraceae bacterium | reverse complement strand
GCGGATTATACTCCCTTAAAGCTTACATAGCAAATGGAACCGGACGTGAATGTTTCATATCATGAAGTGCCATTCGCCAGGCTTTAGATTTGACTTTTCGCAGGAATAGCCTATCGTTCTTATCGAGTTTGTTCTTACCGCAATATCTTAAATAGAACCGAATCCTGTCAGTCTGAGATATCACGCGACCCGGAGCGGAATAATGCAATTGCGTAAGGTCCTTGAGCCGGTATCGCTCGGACAGCATCCCCGGCTTAAAGGCCCGGTGCATATCAATAAGATGAAAATCATTCTCACCGCTCAGGAATATGTGGCACAGATACAGATCGCGGTGACGAAATCCTGTTTCGTGAAAGGCTTTTACGAAATCTGCCAACCTGGCGATAAAACCGCACTTTAGCCGATGGCCGTTTGCGGATTTGGGCTCGTAAAAACATGCCGGTAATTTTTCTTCCAGCGAATCGCCGGCGATCTCTTCCATTACTATAAAGCTGCGTTTCTCGAACAATCCCGCCCATTGATCGCCATAGGCGATAGTCTTCGGCGTTGAAATACCATAACGTGAGAGCTCTTTGCCCGGCATACGGTCATAGGCTGCGGTACTGGCCCGAGCGCGATGGCAAAGCCAGTTCTTTATCTGCCCAATTACCGGAACCCGGTTATAGCGTTTCAAAAACAAGGCTTTCTCGAAACCGGCCAATCTAAATTTGATCCTGCTTCGGTGGCTGGCAAGGTTTTTCTTGGCGAGATTTTCATCGCCTGAAAATTCAAAGATCGCCTCGATACTCGCAAGCCCAGCCTTGCGGAATGAGTCGGCATACTCCGGGTGCACATAACAGGTCTTCGACAATTCTATGAAGTCTTCCACTGGCATATCCTTATCTTCTCAGCAATTCTTCTGCAGCATTGACAACCTGGTCCACACTGATGGAGATCATACACAGATGCTCCTCTTTAAAGCACTTTGGTTTGGCACATGGAGCGCAATACGCATTGCCTACGATCTCTATTTCATTTTCGTAGTCAGTTTTAGTCCATGCCGGATCGTTGGGACCGAAAAGAGTTACAACTTTTCGCCCAAGCGCTATCGCAATATGCCTGGGCCCCGTATCGTTCGTGATGACCAGGCTTGCTTTACTGTACAGAGCCTTTAATTGCCCAAGCCCAAGCGGTGTCTTTGCGAGATTATAAAGTTCATTTTTCGAATCTTCGCAGATCGAAGCTGCGATTCGCTCTTCTATCTCATTAGGTGCGACCGATATCACAACTTTTGCACCATGATCCCGTATGAGCCTGTCGGCCGTTTCAGCAAAACGTATAGCAGGCCAGCACTTGCTTGTTCCGAAGGCCCCTCCCGGTACAAGAATAACAACAGGCCCCGATCCGTCAAACAAAGACGGCAATATTTCTTCGACCGCATCTATATCTTTCTTATCGAGGGAAAGCTCTGTGCGTTTATTGGCAATATCACAGCCGATCGATTCACATAACTTAAGGTAGTAATCAATCATCGCAGAGACCGCAAATTTCCCCGATTGTGCTTTTAACGGACTTATCTTGTCCGTCAGGAATACTCCTCGTCCATCGCGGCCGTATCCGATACGTTTTGATATCCCCGCTGCAAATACGGTAAATGCCGAACCAAACGAATTCTTCAGCAATATGACTCGGTCGAACTTTTCACGTCTTAATCGTAAAACCTGTGAAAAAAATCCACCCTGCGGCGTAAGCCATCGATCCGCAAAACTGCATGGCGACAAAACCTGCCTGACCGTGCTGCTTGCAAGAAATGAGATATCCGCACTATGAAAGTTGTCACGTATCGCCCGCAGGGCCGGGGTAGACATGACAACGTCGCCCAAAGGCGAAGGCAACCAAACTAGTATCTTCTCACGGGCCACGGCGTTTACTTTTGCCTCTTGACAAAACAAATCGTTATTACGATAAGCTGTAAAGCGATAGCGTAACCGATAGCGGCAATGACCGATTCGATAGTCCGTGTTTGATCTATAAGAAACCAGATACTGATGAGCAAACATGCCCCGGCAAGTACCTGAGTGGCAACTGCCGCCACATTCGACAAGGAAGATTCTTCGAACATTTCTGCCCGATCGATCCTGTTAAGCTTATTGACAACGTCTTGCAGCAGTGTTTCTGTTTTGTCATGGGTGGCCGTGTTTGGATAATCCGGCTTACCGCTTAAGGGTTCACTCGCCGCAGATGTTTCTTCCGGAACGACAGCTTCTTTTTTCGATGCAGAATGAAATGTACGCAGGTGTTCGATAGTATCTTTTTTGCTTACTTCAGTTGGCGGCTTTTGTTGGCTGTCCTCTGCTTTTTCGTTGTCTGCAGATTTTGCGTCACGTTGATCGTACATCTTTATTATGTTTGCCGCTTCTTTTACATTGACCGCGATCTTATCAGGTTCAGGGTCCCCCTTTTCCCGCCGAGGAGGATGCGCAGGCGAGTTGATCAGTATCGTCCGGCAGCCGGCATTTTTACCGGCGGCTACGTCACGGTAAGAATCTCCCACCATCCAGGAATTTTCAAGATCGATATCCATTTCCTCGGCAGCTAGAAGCAGCATCCCCGGGTTAGGTTTTCGCATGTTGCTTTCTTTGCGGTATTTTTCGATAACCCCCTCAATATGATAAGGGCAATAGTATATCCTGTCGATATATGCGTTTTCGTTTTGCAATTCGTCCAGCATCTTCTGATGGATATCGGCGAGGACTTCCTCCGATACTATCCCTCTGGCTACGCCTGACTGATTTGAAACCACAACTATCTTATAGCCCATTTTGCGAAGTTGAACGATCGCGTCGGCAGCTTTGGGAAGTAATTTGACCTGGTCAGGGTTGTTGATATACCCCGGGTCTTCGATCAGAGTGTTGTCCCTGTCAAGAAATATCGCCTTGTTACCCATTGCTTATTAACTCCTTCACTTGCGATCGCCACTGGCTTGGCCTTCAGACATCTTATTTATAGTATCGGTGGAACTTTTACCTTCAACAAGCGGAGCAAGTTCTACGCTTCCCCCGTATGATTCCACGAACTGACGTCCTACAACTCCTTTTTCGGCCCAGTCGGCACCTTTGACAAGCACGTCCGGGCGAACTGCTTCGATCGTCTTTAGCGGATCAGCCTCGTCGAACACGACGACATAATCGACCGTTTCAAGTGCCGCAAGTACAGCGGCCCGGTCGTGCTGATTATTAACAGGGCGCGTCGGTCCTTTCAATTCTCGTACGGATCTGTCACTGTTGAGGGCCAAAACTACAACATCGCCCTGCTGTTTACAGAAAGATAAGTATTCGATATGTCCCCGGTGCAAAACGTCGAAACATCCGTTAGTAAATACGATCTTTTCGTTCTGATGCCTGTGGATCTCCAACTCGCTGAGCAGTTCTTCTAACGCATGGATCTTGCCGGCTTTACTATGGCCCGATACGATCTCATTGACGATCTCGTCAATGCTAACAGTTACGCAGCCGAACTTTTCAACTTCAAGTCCGCCGGCAATATTTGAAAGCTGCACTGCGGTTTTGTAGTCTAACCCGGCTCCAAGCGACATCGCGATCGTCGCAAGCACCATGTCGCCTGCACCGGTAACATCATAAACAGTCCGCACGTTTGTCGCAAGGTGCTCGGATATATCTTTGGTATGAAGAAACGCCCCCTCCTTATCCAGCGTTATCACAACCGCGTCGAGTTCAAGTTTTTCGGCGAGTATCTCGGCAGCATACCTGGCATCGTCGATCGACTCGATCGGAAAACCTACAGCCATCGAAGTCTCTTTGCGGTTCGGTGTAATAACAGAGGCACCTTTGTACTTTGAATAGTCAGAACATG
>DAOVIC010000180.1 GCA_030671565.1 Anaerohalosphaeraceae bacterium | reverse complement strand
TGATGGACGCCAAGTTCCCGGGCAACCTCCACCGTCCGGTCGGTGCTGCCGTCATCGATGACGAGATATTCTATGCAATCGACACCGTCAAGCTCTCGCGGCAGGTCCCGAATAACCTCAGGAAGCGTCATTTCTTCATTATAACAGGGTATTTGAATCAGAAGTTTCATTTTATACTCTCAAATCGGCCAATTCTAAAGCGAACATTATACAAAAAAACCAAGTTACAAGTCCAGAAATTTATCCATATTCGCCCAGAACGCTCAATCCTCGACAAGACAAACCGAATATGTCACTTTATCTGTAGGAAGGGGGGTGTTTACAACGATAACGTATCGCTGCGGCTTGAAAAATCTCCATTCGAACAGAGCCCTGCCGACCGGCTGATTGCCCTCAACCTGAATGAGTAAATCGCAGAAGTCCGCTTTGTCGGGCTGGAGTAGCCTGCATTTATATTTATGTGCAAAATTCCTTTTGTAATACCAGAACCCGACACACCGGTTTACGGTCTCTTCCGTAAATCCTATGTTCCAGACCCGGTCCGGATCGATATCGCGCAGTTTCCTTAGCAGCGGCCCCGACATGCCCTGCCGTGCGATATGATAAGGCGAAGGAAAATTGTTTATCGTTGACGTCAGCAACACAACAGCGACTGCGCCAAGGAAGGACCATCTGATCATCCCCGGCTTGAGCGCACAACCAAACCGGTCCAACAGTATCAGGCCGCAAAGTAAGACCAGCGGGATCATAAAGACGTGGTTGCGGGCCAGGCCGAGACCTTTGCCCATCCAAACACACTGGACGAACATAAAGAGCATCGTAAGAATGGTAACGGCAAAGATGAAAACCGCCGGGTCATCCCTGTTAACGTATCTTCGCCACTGCCGTTTTTTGGCAGCCCTGCAGAATCGATAAATATGAAACAATACCGCCACAGCCAGCAAGATCAGTAAAGCCGTCAAAATAATAGTGCCGGGCATTCTTTTCGGCAGAAACACACGCTTAACGAGCAGGTCATAGAGATAGTCGACAAAACCAGACCAACCTGACGATCTTCTGGCGATCCTTGCCAGCGTATTATTGTTAAGGATGGCCTTGTAGATGTTCTTATAGAGCAGATAGATCAACGTCGAAGAGATCAGGAAAATCGAAGTCAAATTCAGAGCGATGGGAAACCATCTTTTTTCAAATAGAGACGGCTTTTGCACATCGGCATCTTCAGGACGCCACTGCTTGTTGTGTATCCTTTTGATTCGATGGCCCCGGCTGGGATCATTGTGGTCATCGCATTTGTCGGCGATCTCTTTCGGACACAGGATCGCGTCAGAATAGAAGAATACGAAGATAAGATTAAACGCGCCGAGGATCAACACGCTTGACAGCATTGCGCCAAAGGCTACAAAATTCATCAGCGATATTGCCAGGACAGGCAAGAGCCAGAAACCGTACCTGACCTTGTGTTCGATCAGCCACACGACCATGGCTATCTGCAAAAAGCACGCACCCATTGCATAGGAGTAGCCCCGGGCCATAAACGAATAGTCCACCACAAACGGGATCAGCGAGATCATCGCCAGAGCGGCAACCCGAATTGCCTTGGAGGAAATCGTTCTGTGAACAATATAGGCTAAGGAAAGCGTAAACAGTATCCCGGCAAGGAGAGAGGGTATGCGAATAAAATGGTCATAGTATGCGAAATATTCGTGCGCATAGTACATCAGCACGGAGTTAAGGACATGGTTGTTTGTTGTCGTAAAGACATTCACCGCCGTGAAAAGATTTTGTGCAAAGATGCGGAAGTTGGCACGCTCGTCATAAGTAATGCCCGCAAAATCGGCCTTGTAGATGCGAAAACCGGTCGCAAAGACCATCACCAGCAGAAACAGGATCGAGAGAAGCGGGATAGTGCCCGGACGGCGACTACCGGCGTCTGTTTCTTCGCAAACGGATTTGCAACTTGATATTCCTTTGGTCTTGTTCATCCAAAGCCCTTGCAGTTTCAGATGGAAACCAGTCAGACCAAAATCCCTCGGTATTTAGCTGCAACAACCGGACATTACCTGAAGGTATGCCAGTGCTGTGATCCGTCTGCTGCATCCTGTCCGCGTACAGGGATCTTTGGTTCGTGCGACATGGCCTTTGACATTGCCGCTACGACAAGCTGGTTTTTTGAACTCTTACAACACGCACGCAGGTGCAAAATCACAACTTTTCACTCCGATGATTTTGGCACTGCGATCATACTGCCATTTGACCGTTGCAATACTGTCGGATGCTCGCCTTTTTTGATGCACATAACTTAATCACACGACGCAGTATTGTACCAAATCAGTAAACGATTGTCCAGCGATTATTGCAATTATTTCCCGATCTGAAAGAGCCGACATTTGTCTGCTTTATGTCCGGCTGGTGCTTGGCGGGTCCGCATCGGGGAAACCATTAGGGCAGCGAAACCGCTTGACAGAACTTATCTATTTTGCCAGAATATAGTTACGTGCGGTTCCTGGCCCGATGTGTGGCCCTTTGTCCGAGTCAGACGCCTGAGTCCATATTCACAATGGAGATTTGTTTGTGAACACAGACTATCGTGAGATTTGCATCCGGTCCCTTCAGTGGGCCCGGGGCAGCAACTACACCGGATACAGCAAGTTTGACGCATTAAACAGTCCTGTATTGCGGCTTTTAGGCAGCAAATCTCGCTTCCTGCGAGGTGGTTTTGTCTTTGCCCTGAGCCGGGCGCCGCTGAATGTTCGCGGGCTGCTGGGGGTACAAAAAAAGCAGAATCCCAAGGGTCTGGCGCTTTTTGCCCGGACCTGCTTTAACCTCTACAAGACGACACAGGATGAATCGTTCAAGGACGAGGGGCTTAATCTTCTGGACGTTCTGCTCGGGATATCCAGGCACAAAG
>DAOVIC010000089.1 GCA_030671565.1 Anaerohalosphaeraceae bacterium | reverse complement strand
TTGTTTGAATTGTTCAAGGAAAAAATGAAATTTTGCGAAAATAACCCCTAAGTGCTTACGCCGCAAAAGCTTATGCAGCCTTTACAAAAACAGCCATTTTGAAGCATTCTCTTACATTTTTTGTATTTTCATCACAAAATCACACGTTTTTAAGCAGTTTTGTGGGTAGACACCGAGGAAAAGGAGGAGAGAGAGATTAAAAGTAACAGCAAAAGTTTTTTAGCCCTCCCGATGGATCGGGGCAGGTCTGACTCCTTTAATTTTCTTCCCCCGTGTCAACTGATTGAAGTGTGCCGAGAAGGAGTTCTATCTCCGAATTGGAACGAGGATTAATATCGGCTCCATTATTAAGTGCATTTGTACTGTCGGCCGAGCCATAGTATGTTTTTTGCGGAATGGCTGGAATGTTGAAAAACTCAAAATTACCATTGGCATTTGTGGTTTGCTTTGACATCCACCGTATTTGTTCATTCGGGTCATATACTGTTGCGATTTGAACGATAATATTTGAATTTGTTTCGTTACCGGTATCTACTGACCCGATCACATAAGCCCAGGGAGCCATCGTCAGCATGTCCTTTAGGTCGTTTGTGTCGGCAACTACATATTCATCGTAATCAAGAACTAAAATTTTAGTCGGTGCAGATGGTGCGGAAAATTCAAAATAGCCATTGGTGTCTGTTTTGGTTACGCGGTATTGACAATTAATTATGGCTTCATCTAGTTTGCCGTTTCTAACTTGTACCCAGGAGGATGGTTCTATGAGTATGACATCAGTATTTGAAACAGCAACACCATCAGAGTACAACAGTGTCGAGCTAAGTACCTGGGCTTTCTTAAGACTGATGGTGATCGGTAAAAATTCCTGGTCTATTCGCATCCATGAACTCTGAGCAGGATAATAACCTTTTGCACTGACCCTTGCTGCTACCCAACCAGGCGAGGGCAGTTCTCCTGCACAAAAATTACTTTTAGTCCTGCTGAAATTTCCTTGCGGGGAGGTGATCTTTTTTGTTTTTGAATACCATGAGCCCTTTGAATTTGGATCCCACGTACAACCAATGGTTACTTTAAATTCAGTGATCGATTTTTCGGAATCAGCATCAATTACAGCACCGGTGATTTTAGGTATAGGAAACATGGTGACGCTTTTGGTTTTGTTTTTAGCCATGTTGTTTTTTATATTTGATATAAGGTGATGTGGTCTCTTTGCAAATAATATGTTAACATCTCCTATAGGTGGTAGATGTTTAATGATATATTGCCCTTGAGCATCAGAACTAGCCTGGCGTCTTAAAATCTTAAATTGCTTATAGTTAAAATTATTTGTATCTTTCCCTTGTATGATCTGCCATTCATCGATTTTAATTTCAACCCCTGAAATTGGTTTACCATCTATGCCAACGACAACACCTGTAAGATCTTGCCCATGGTCAAGTGTGATCTCAATTGGCGGGGTTTCCTCTATAACATTAACGCTAACAAATGCAGGGGCGTATCCCTTAGCATCAACAGCAATGTCCTGCAGGCCGAGTTCTACGGCTTTGAGTAAAAAAACACCATCGTCATCAGTACGGGCAGTTTTAGCACTATCTTGAATACCATGCTTACCGCTGGTACTTGTAATGGAACGCGGCGGCATGATTAGAGCGTTAGCGACAGGGTTGCCCTGTGTATCATGGACATATCCGGCAACTACCATGCCTTTTTTCATTATCAACACCGCCGTTTTTTCGATAAGGTTTTCAAATGAGGGACGGTAACTAAAAAACTTCGCGAGATAATCAGGATGTTTAAGGCGAATTAAAATATCTTCCGATTCGCCGGTAATCTGACATTGCCACCTTCCGTTAGGATCGGTAACAGCCTTACTGCTGTCATTCATTGGCATATTACCTCGTATTACATCCCACAAAAGTTTAACATCTACGCCAGCGATGGGCTCGCCATCTTCAGATTTTATAAAACCACCAACAATCAAGTTGTCATCTGATACAGTTGAGTTGTTTTTGTCTGCCTTTTGCATAATCTCCGTAGTTGAACCACCGGACTCTTTACTATCTAAGTTCTTCGTCGTTGTATCAATAGCTGACAAACCTTTCGTTTCATCGTTGGGCAGGGCAGTTACTTCTTCTGTGATCTTTTTCTGTTCATCTACTTGCTCCTGAACTACTATTCCCGCTCGTGAGAATTCCGGTTTTGGGCTTGGCTTGGTGATCTGCTTATAAGTTACCACCGCTGCAACAGCAATGACTATTACCGCTGCTGCTGTGATTATCTTTGCGGTTATCGCCGACATTACAGCTGCGGAGGGGGCAGCGGCTGGAATGCCGGTTGTTGCTGCAGCAGCGGTGGCGGCGACTGCGGAAGTTTTCATTGCTATACCCGCCACTGATGCCATTACGCACACAGTAAACGCCTTACCCGGTGCGGTGTTGGCCAGCGTTTTTTCGACCATCGCGGCGACTTGCTCTTTGAGCATTTTTCTTCCGCGTGACAGACGTGTGCGAACATTGTCCTCGGATAGTTCGAGCAATTCGGCTACCTGTTTGACTGATTTTTCCTGACGGTAGAAAAGTATAAGCGGCTGGCGATATGATTCCGGTATATCCTGAAGCGCCTTAGCTACTACGGTTTGCTCTTCCATGGAAACAAGGTTGTCTGCTGGATCGGCTGTATCGGAAGATTCGGCGGCTGCATTGTCGAGAGAGCCGGCTTTATGCAGCAGGTCGCGATTTTGGCTTCGGAAGTGATTTTTGACGGTGGTCCTGGCTATGGTACACAGCCATGCCCTAAAACTGCTTAGATCCTTTAGCTGTTTGAGGTTTTTCCAGGCTCGAACAAATGTTTCCTGGGCAAGCTCTTCGCTTTTTTCGATGTCACTGGTGGCACTATATGTAATCGCACAGATAAGGCCCTGGTATTTGCGCACTATCGACTCAAAGGCAGCACTGTTTCCATTTATGCTTGCCTGAAGTAAACCAGCCTCGCTTGCGATGTGTTTATCCATTTTGACTTCCTTCCAATATAGTATACTTTCTATACAAAGGTGGCCACGAATTAATAAATGTGACAGAAATTGCCAAAATTTCACATTTTTTTGTCGTTTGCGAGCCATTATGGCTTTACTCGCGTCAATTTACTACCCCAAAGGGTATAACCATCGATAAATTGCCACTGCCTTCTTTTTCTCGGCGTTGAATTGCTGTATGATGCGAGCCTTGTATTTTTGCCTGGATTTTAAGGGTTGCGTTTTTTATGCCTATTATAACTTTACGGAATGTTCATAAGGCTTTTGGCAACGAGGTCGTTTTTGACGGGATCGATGCGAAGTTTTTTCGCGGCGAAAAGGTCGGTCTTGTCGGCGCTAACGGCTGCGGCAAAACCACCATCTTCAGGCTGATACTCGGCGAGATCGAGGCTGACGTTGGCGAGGTTCGCAAGCCTAAGGGAATAAGGATCGGTTATCTGCCGCAGGAGGCGAGTTTTGACGGCACTAAAACCGTTCTTGAAGAAATGCATTCCGGGCTTGAAGAGCTTTTTGCGGTTCAGGAAAAGATGACCGAAGTCAGCAAACGCCTCGGCGTCCTCTCGGGCAAGTCGCTCGATGACGCGATGAGAGAGTATGACAGGCTTACGCATGCTTTCGAGATCGGCGGCGGGTTTACTTACGAATCCAAAACAAAGACCATCCTCGCCGGCCTGGGTTTTCAGCAGGAACATTTCGATATTAAAACCGACGCACTAAGCGGCGGTCAACTCTCGCGGCTTGGCCTGGGAAAGGTTCTCCTCGCCGATACCGATGTGCTTTTGCTCGACGAACCGACGAACCATCTGGACCTCCAGGCCGTCGAATGGCTTGAAGCGTTTCTTCGCAACTATGACGGTACGATCGTCGCGATAAGTCACGACCGGTATCTGCTTGACTCGCTCGCCGATAAGATCGCCGAGGTCGAAAACGGCCGCGTCACCGTCTGGAAAGGCAACTACAGCGAATACGTAACGAACAAAGAGATCGCCCGCATCGAAGCCGGCCGCAAATTCCGCAAACAGAAAGAATACATCGAACGAACCGAAGACTTCATCAAACGCAACATCAACCTGAAAGGAATGCAGGGCGCAGCCAGGGGCCGTCGAAAACATCTCGAAAGAAAGCTCAAGGAAGAAGGATACCCCGAACAGATGGGCGTTTCACGAACGATCAATTTCTCTTTCGCCGAAAGCCAAAGCCGCAGCGATCTCGTATTGCGATGCGAAAAGCTGGAAAAATCGTTCGGCGACCTGACGCTTTTCAAAAATTTGACCTTCGACCTGCTTTGCGGCGATCGCCTCGGCATCACCGGGCCAAACGGAACGGGCAAGAGTACGTTTTTGAAAATGGCACTGGGCAGTATGGGCGATTACGGGGGCAAGATACAGCTCGGCCCCAGCCTGAAGGTCGGCTACCTCGACCAGCACGGCGACGAACTCGATGCCGAAAAGACCGTCCTTCAAGAGGCACGCAGCGTCCGGCCCGACCTTACGCCGGAAGCCGTCCGCGGCAGGCTCGGTGCGTTTCTGTTCAGCGGCGACGATGTCTTCAAAAAAGTCGCGGACCTAAGCGGCGGCCAGCAAAACAGGCTTATGCTTTGCAAACTCGTCCTCGCCGCCCCGGACGTGCTGGTCATGGACGAGCCGACAAACCACCTGGACATCGCGGGCAAAGAGACGCTCGAGTATGCACTGAAAGAATTCAACGGAGCCATCATCGTCGTAAGCCACGACCGGTTCTTCCTGGACAGGATCGTAGACAAACTGCTGGTCGTAGGCGTCGACAACCGTGGCAAACGAAGCTTCGGCGAATGCGAGATTGTCGATGCCGGGAAAAAAGTTTACTCGCGGTACGCCCAGATGCTCAAAGAGCGAAAAGCCCTCGAAGAGGAGAAGAACAATAAAGGTGCATCGAATAAAAGAAAAAAACACAAGCCGGGCAACGCTGACAAACCCAAAGCCTCCAAAGAGGTTCGCAAGTTCAACAAGTACCGCATCGAACAGATCGAAGAGATGATAATGGAGCTCGAAGAGCAAATCCCAGAGCTCGAAGCAGGATTCGCCGAAGAACGAATCTACAAGGACCACAAACTCTCCGCCGACCTGCACGAAAAAGTAAGCAGCGCAAAAGAACGCCTCGACCTGCTATACGAAGTATACGAACGCAAATCAAAATGACCCAACGGCTGCCCAATATTACCTTAAAGTGGAGTTTTAGGTGGCTTGAAGTAATTGTTGTTGGCATTGGCTGATGTTTATTGTATAATTAGACCGTAAACTGTATTTTTTACGGCAAATTGTCATGAAAACAGATAAGTCAATAAATATGGTTGACCGCAGCGTTGGGACTCTAAAACAGGAATCCGAGCCAGACAGCGATTTTGTTGATGCGCCTCCGGAGGTTTTGCTTGGTTTTATGTGGGAGCTGACTGCCGAGGTTTATTCTCTCAGAGGTGACTTTGATGCTGAACAAAGATTACAGCGAAATGCTACAAATCTTATCGAACAATAAGGTCAAATTTCTTGTTGTAGGTGCGTATGCAATGGGCGTGTACGGCTGCCCTCGTGCTACGGGGGATATTGACTTATGGGTAATGGCCTCGACTGAAAATTCTGAAAAAGTATATAATGCATTAAAGGACTTCGGGGCTCCATTGCACCAGATCGACAACCACACATTTAACAAACCGTCAGTAGTGTTTCAGATAGGTGTAGCCCCCCGTAGAATTGATATTCTTACCAAAATCGACGGAGTGGAATTTGATACGGCATACGAAAAAAGAAATGAGGTAAATATAGAGGGTATGACGATACCTTTCATTTCATTAAAAGATCTTGTCATTAACAAATTATCGACAGGTCGCCAAAAAGACAAGCTAGATACAGAAAAGCTTTCTGAATAGAAAACCAAGTGCTATCACTTACTGATTCGCTCGCCAGGCAACTGTATTTTTTCTTCTGCCCAGCCGTCTATCCCCTTTTTTGCCGCAAAAACGCTGAATTTGGCATTTTTCAGCAACTAATCCATATACAAAACCTCACCATACGCTTAAAAAAACTAAAAATTCTATTGAAATCGGCTCCGTGGTCGATATAATGTTACGTTTTACCATATGGAGCAAAGAAATGAAGAAAGACATACACCCAAAATACGAAAACATATCGGTACGCTGCGGTTGCGGAAATACGTTTGAAACCCGCAGCACTGCAAAGGAGATCCACGCGGAAATCTGCTCGATGTGCCACCCGTTCTATACGGGCAAGCAAAAGTTCGTCGACACCGCCGGACGTATTGACCGCTTTAACAAGAAGTACGGCGGCGATTACTTCAAAAAGAACAAAAAGTAGCTATTGTACGTACACCAGCTTGCGCTGTTGGTCATGATTTACAGATTGTGTATTGGCAGCGCAATTTTTTTGCATACCCTTAGGGTAATGAATTTTCGCGAGTAGAGATATAACTTATACTTGGCCGCGAATAAACGGGAAATTTCAACTGAGAGAACTATAAAAGTATACTATGGCACAGGAAAAAGATTCATTTCTGGTTAAACTTGACGAGCTCGACGCAAGATACGCTGAGATCGACGCCCAGCTTTCAGACCCCGAGATAGCAAGCAACATCGACAAGGTCATCCCTCTTAGCAAAGAACAGGCCAAGCTGAAACCCATGGTTGAAAAGTACCGCGATTACTGCAAAGCCTGCACCGAACTCGAAGACGCCAAAACAATGCTCGAAGATCCCGACATCGAAAAGGATATGGCAGAGCTTGCGGAAATGGAAATCCAGGAGCTTAACGAAACGGTCACCGCAACCCTGGAACAGATCAAAGAAACGCTGGTAATGAGCGACGATGCCTCGATCGGATCGATCATCATGGAAATACGCCCGGGCACAGGCGGCGACGAAGCCGGATTGTTCGCACGCGACCTTTACAACATGTACGCAAAATACGCCGAGAAAAAACGGTGGAAAGTAGAAACCCTCGAGTTTAGCCCGACTGAAATGGGCGGACTTCGCGAGGCAATACTCAACATCAAGGGCAACGGCGTCTGGGCAGAGCTTGGATACGAAGGCGGAGGACATCGCGTCCAGAGAGTTCCCGAAACAGAAACACAGGGAAGGGTACACACATCGGCAGCGACGGTTGCGGTACTTCCCGAACCGGAAGAGGTCGATGTTCATATCGAACCGACCGACGTACTCGAACACGTAAGCCGTGCAGGCGGACCAGGCGGACAAAGCGTCAACAAACTTAACAGCGCGATAAAGCTGGAACACGTCCCTACCGGAATTACCGTCAGCATGCGTGACGAAAAAAGCCAGCACAAAAACCGTGCAAAGGCATGGCGGATACTTAGAACACGCATCTATGAGCGTCAAATGCAGAAAATCAACAAGGAACGCGATTCGCAGCGAAAGACAATGATCGGCTCAGGCGACAGGTCTTCGAGAATAAGAACGTACAATTTCCCCCAAAACCGCCTTACGGATCATCGCATCGGCCTTTCGATGTACAGCCTGGACAAGATCATCCTCGGAGATCTCGACGAGTTGATCAATGCACTGAAGGACCATGACAAACAGCAGAGACTCCAGAATTTTTAATCGGCGAAATCCTTTGCCACCGGAGCC
>DAOVIC010000097.1 GCA_030671565.1 Anaerohalosphaeraceae bacterium | reverse complement strand
ATGCTCCTGCCAATACCCAACACTATAATCACGCCTCTCAAAACCCTCCTCAGTCTCCATAAGAGCTGCGTAATAATCCTGCCCAACCACAAACTCCTCGTCAGTTCCCCAGCACTTGCCAAGCGTTTTCTTTATTTCCCAATCCACCATAATCTGCTATTCCCTGCATCATTCAAAGCACAACAAATGTTCCATCTTTTCGACCGTCTTTGGCCCTATCCCTTTTACCGCCTGCAGGTCGTCGGCACTGCCAAACACCTTTTCACCAACGCAATTTCTGCGATATTCCACAATGTCACTGGCCCGCGATGGGCCGATACCGGGCAAACGCATCATACTCTCGATCGATGCGGTATTAGGGTTTATTCGGCTTGAGATATTTATAACCGGCACGTCATCTTTGTCAGATAAAATGTTAAAAAATAAAAAACTACTCAATACAAAACAAAGGCAAATCGCCACGACAAATGCGGCAACCTTCGTTCGACCAGATTGGTCATTATCGCAACCCAAAAAAATCTCCAAAACCCAGGACCAATAAAATAGCCTCGGCCGAAAGGCCGAATCCTTAATTTTGCATTTTAATTTTTGATTTTTACTTTTTCTTCAAAATAACCTTTTGCAGCTTTGCCATGCTCAAAAATGCCTTCTTAACTCCAAGCTCACTGCTGAGCAAACCGCTGCCTGCCAAATCTTCGCTGTCAGAATCGGCAAGAACAGAATATGTAATCGATGTGACAAAAGGTTTGCCAAGGGCTATCTTGTAAAATTGTTCGACCCATTCGGCCTGAACCGCCGCGTTCCACGGCTTATGCCAGACTCCCCCGCCAGACCCATCCTCTCCTGCTAGCGTACCAGGGACACCTACACCGGTAATACGAACTGGTTTACCCATGACCCCAATGCTGTCCAGCTTGCTCGAAATCTGCATCATATCGCGAACACGCATACCATCTGCATCCTTGCCAACATGCATCTGTAAGCCAAACGCATCAAAACTAACACCGCTTTGCAGCACCATATCGGCATACATAAGAGGAGCTATAGTATCCTTACCATCGGTATAATACTCACCCCACGGCATAAGTATCTCGATGATCTTACGGCTTTTGCCATTGGCAGACTTCGCCGCAAGAGTCGCCGTACGAGTCATCTCAACGATCTGCTCATAATTGAAACCGAAAATATTATGAACGTTCATTCCGCTTATAACACGCCAGGCATGAATATCATCGCTATAATGCGCAACTATCTCATGCACGAACTCGTAGCACATCTCACGGATCTTCTCAAAATTCGACTTACCTTTTAAAATCCATTTCGGCAAATTCGCCTTGTTAAACACAAGCAATGGGCCCGCACATATAGCAAGACGCCTGCCGGCAAAACCCTCTATGCAACGATCGATCGAACTGAAATCATATTCACCGCGCTCAGGTTCCAGTTTCGCCCAACTCATCGGGATCGTAACTGCACCGAACATTTCAAATACGCGCTTGCGGTATTGTTCGTTGCCCATCTGATCGGGTTTTATACAACACCCAAGACTGTGCCTGTTAAGAGAATTACTCTTGCACCTTGCCACAAGGATCGTCTCCGAATGCTTACCAGCCAAACGTTCCGCATACGCGATCGCCTTCTTCAGGGACTTGTCTGCAAGAACAGATGCTTTTTCAGGATTGGATATATTCTTCAGAGAATCGACAAAAAGGCGCTCCGACTGCCGAACAAGATCCGTCGATTTGTCGTCTGAACCAAAAACGCCCCACTCCTCACATTTGACTGTTATCTCCATCAACTTGGCACGGGCAAGTTCAACATTGAGAATATAAGGCTCTTTACGCTCCGGAAGACGAGTCGTAGAAAGAAGAAATCGACCGCAACCTTCCACAGGCCAAAGAAGAGAAAGACCAATACTCTCTGTGCCCTTTCTCTGGCAATTAACTTCGCCGCTCTTAAAACTTATCTTAACTGGTCCGCGCAAAGGAACCGAATCGACCCCGAACACGTATGCCCCGGAAACCGTAAACTCCTCTGCTGCTTTACCATTTATGAAAACATGGAATTTCAATAGCGACACCCTGAATCAAAATATTTATAAAATTCAGGTAGTAATTATAACCCCAACATCTCGAAATGCAAACAATCTTTAAACTAAAGGGTACCCTAAACCGCATGACAACCCCAAAGGCGGATTTGACGCAAAAAAACCGGGTCAACAACCGGAAACAAGCAACAGGATCAGTTCAGGATCACCGCCTCGCGGGCATCAGACTCAACATCACCTTCAAGCGGCCAGTAAGATGCCGCAAAACTCTGACGCCGCGTAAGAGACGCGACAACATTCGCAAGAGAACCAATGCCTTCGACAAGCTCTATATTTTCTAAAATATCGACCTCGCTCGTACCGCAAAAAGCTATGATAAGGTAACCACAGCTAACCTGATCTGCCATAAGCTCGGTCGCATAAAAACAGCTCTCCTCGCAACTGCTTATAACAGGATCACACCCGTCATCGATACGCGAAATTATCTGCTCGATCGTTTCTTCCGATAATACCTGCGTAAACTTCATAGTATCGCTCGACCAGCTGTTACCCTGCCGGTCGACAACAACCAGCAACGGGCCATCTTCGCCAATTGCCTCTACCAACGACTCGGCGATATGCTCATTAACTTGTGAATAATGCATAAATTCCTGTTTATCGCTAAACATCTCAAACTCTCCGAAAACACAAACTGAAACATAATAATACCTTTATGATTTCGGCTAAATACCTCCCCTACTTTCCTTCAAACTCCCCCAAAAAGACGATTTTGACATGTAAAACAATAAAACAGCCCCACCGGCAAGCCCAAATCCACCCCTGCCGATTACCAACTAACGACTAATTGTGTCCGTATTTGTGTCAGCAAGCGAAACAGGGATATCAAGACTGAATACCGATCCTTCACCGACCTTGCTCGTAACCGTTATCGTACCGGCAAGAAGTTCTGCAAGCTCTTTGGAAATTGCAAGACCAAGCCCAGTACCATCGCCCTGCCGCGTGATAGAACCGTCAAGCTGGCGGAATTTTTCGAATATCTTATCAAGATCATCCTCCGCAATACCTGCACCCGTATCAGAAACCGATATCCGAACTGTCAGGTCATCAGCCATGCTGGCAGAAACGACGATCCGACCCCCCTCAGGAGTAAACTTCGCCGCATTGCTCAAGAGGTTATAAAGTATCTGCTGAACTTTACCGACATCCGTCTGTATCACCGGTATCGCTTCTGCGACATCAAGATCGACAGTAAGACCCTTCTCGTCCGTCATCGGAGAAAAGGACGCCACAAGACCGCGGCAAAGATTATGCACACTCGTCCGCTCGACTTTAATTTCAACCCTCCCGGCCTTCGCCTTGGCAAGTTCAAGAAGGTCCTGGATCATATTAAGAAGATTATTACCGCTGGAGATTATATTCTCAGCATAGCGTTTTGACTTTTCAACATTATCACCTGGCTTTTCTTTCAGAAGCTGCGCAAAACCCAGGATCGAATTCAAAGGTGTACGGAACTCATGAGACATATTCGCCAGAAACTCGCTCTTCAGCTGATTCGCCTTGAAAAGCTCGATATTCCGGTCAGAAAGCTGAGCGATCTTTCCATCGAGCTGCTTGTTCGCATGACGAAGTTTCTCCTGAGACATCTGCAATCCGTCAAGCATATGATTAAACGCATCCGACAAACGTTCATACTCGTCATTGCTCTTGATCGCACTGCGAACATCGAGATTGCCTTCAGAAACATTACTCACCAAAGCACGTAACTGACGGATAGGGCGAAGTATCAAACGTTGAGCTATCGTATAAAACGCTATCATAGCACCCGTCGCAGCCAGCAAATAAGCCACTATCGTAACGATACGATTGATGATCAAAGCTTTACTGATCTCCCTCGCCGGAGTCTTTACTATAAGCACGCCCACCGCCTGGTTCTTGTTGAACGCACTGGCACCACGCTGCGGATTATGACAAGTCAAACATGAATCGCCTGCACGTACGACACGAACATAATGGCTCTCCACAGAACCCAAATTCCGCTCGATCCAGGCATAGTCATGATCACGCTCTTCATCTCGCAAACGCAACGCGACGCTGCGCTGCTCATCGCTCAACTGCACAGACGCAAGCGTATCCGGACTATCAAGACGAATCCACCGGATCGCAACATCGTTAGGATCACGCACGCCGCCGCTCTCATCCAATCGTGACAAACCCGTCGTCCCCTCGCCGTCAACCTGGAAATGCCTGTCAAAAATCGTATCCGCAACCGTACGCCCCGAATCCAGAGATATCTTCTCCGTCAGCTTGCCCATCCAGAAATAAGGGATCATAAGTGCGAGAATAAGAATTGCAAGAACAGCCCCTCCAAACTGAAACCGGCACTTATCCGCAAGCGAAAGAGGCTTCAATCGAGCAAGATACAAAACCTTGTCTATATATGGACGAAACCGCGATGCCATTTAAGCTCCTCAGACCTGACCATATGTCAGCCGCACAATAAAACTAAAAACTAAAACTATTCTTCGATCTGACGAAGATGCGTTTGCATGCGAATATTAAGCTCATCGAGCTGCTTCTGATCGACATCGCTGGGCGCATCGGTCAAAAGACACTGACCACGCTGTGTCTTCGGGAACGCGATAACGTCGCGAATATTGTCAGTACCGGTAAGCAGCATCACAAGCCTGTCAAGACCAAAAGCAAGACCTCCATGAGGCGGAGCGCCATACTCAAGCGCCTTCAGGAAAAAGCCGAACCTGTCCTTGGCCTGTTCCTTCGAAATATTCAACAGATCGAAAACCTTCGCCTGCATCTCAGGATTATGTATACGAATACTTCCCCCGCCAACTTCCGAACCATTGACAACAAGGTCATAAGCCTGAGAAATAATATTACCAGGATCCGTCTCAAGCTTACCAACCTCGTCAACAGCCGGCGCCGTAAACGGATGATGAAGCGAATCATATCGCTTAGAATCCTCGTTCCACTCGAACATCGGAAAATCAACCACCCAGACAAACTCGAACTGACCTTCCTGACAAAGACCGAGCTTCTCGCCAAGATACACACGCAAAGGAGCAAGCGACTTATTAGCAACCGCCTCGCTATCGGCAACCATAAGAACAAGATCGCCCTCGTTAGCACCGAAACGCTCTATAAGTTTCGACTTCTGATCGTCGTTAAAGAACTTAGCGATACTGCTTGCCAAACCGACATTACCAGAATCGTCCTTTGCAACTTTAAACCACGCAAGACCCTTCGCGCCGTAATCTCCAACAAAGCCGGTAAACGTCTTCTCGATATCCTTACGAGAATACTTCGCCCCGCCAGGTGCACAAAGCCCCTTGATCACGCCGCCGTTATCAAGCGTAGAACTGAACACCTTAAAATCGCTGCCCGCGACAATATCGCTGACATCGTAAAGCTTCATATCAAAACGAAGGTCAGGCCGGTCGATACCGTAATTATCAACAGCATCCTTATAAGTCATCCGACGAATAGGAAGCGAAACCTCGACCCCCAGGATCTCCTTAAACACACGAGCGATAAGCCCTTCGTTAACTGTCATAACATCTTCGCTGTCAACAAAACTCATCTCAACATCGATCTGAGTAAACTCTGCCTGACGATCTGCCCGAGGATCCTCATCACGGAAACAACGAACTATCTGGAAATACTTGTCGGTCCCCGCAACCATCAATATCTGCTTAAAAAGCTGAGGCGACTGCGGCAACGCATAAAATGAACCCTGGTAAAGTCGAGAAGGAACAAGATAATCCCGCGCGCCTTCCGGAGTACTCTTGCCAAGCATCGGTGTTTCGATCTCCCAGAAACCAAGCTCATCATAATAATCACGAACGATCTTAGTAACTTTATGACGAACACGAAGCTTCTCCTGCATCTCAGGTCGCCGAATATCTATATATCTGTTAGTAAGACGGGTCTCTTCGTTGACATTATCCCCGCCGTCGATCTCAAAAGGAGGCGTCTTGGCCGTATTCAAAACCTCAAGTTCCTCAACAGCGATCTCGATCTCACCGGTCACCATCTTAGGATTGGCCATACCCTCACTTCGCGGCCGAACAAGCCCCTTAACTGCGATAACCCACTCGCAACGCAACTGACGGGCAACCTCATGAGCCTCAGGATGGGTCTCAGGGTCAAATACAAGCTGCACTATGCCCTCGCGATCGCGAAGATCGATAAAAACAAGGCTGCCATGGTCACGATAACTGTTAACCCAGCCAGATACCACAACCGTTTTCCCATCATCACCAATGCGGAGCCCGCCGCAATCAACCGTACGTTTCAGCATTTTATGCCTCTCTAGCTATCTAAAAAATCATTTCAAGCACAGCAACATAGCCCAATACCCTCCAAAAGTCAATAATGAAAGAAAAAACCAGAAAACTCGCTTGCAACCCGAAAGTACATCGGTAAAATAAGGGTGTATTTTTTGTCTTTTTCAAGGAGAAAGCCATGAAAACACTTCGCCAAATCGGTTCCATCGCATTCGTACTCGGTCTTTTCACTACAATTTTCGCCGGAATACCATGGTATGTCGTCACCACCGATGACCCGGTAGTCCCATGGTGGCTAAGGATCGCAATATTCGCCCTGCTAGGCGGCATTCTGGTTGTCCTGATAACGCTCGCACTCCAGCAACGCAAATTCAAGACATCCGCATCCGATACGCTGATCAGCGGCGATCAATCCGGCATTATGATGATAAATTCCGATCAGGTACCCGGCCGCGTGATCTGCCAGACCCTCGGCCTCGTCCAGGGACACACCGTATTTGCAATCTGGCTGGGTAAGGACCTCTCGGCGATAATAAGACTTATACTCGGAGGCGAACTGACAGAATACACCGACATGATGGGAAAGGCACGCCAGACAGCTACAAACAGGATGCTCACCCAGGCCTCGCAAATGGGAGCAGACGCGGTCATCAACGTCCGCTACATGACAACAAGCGTAATAGGATCAGCAGCAGAACTTATGGCGTACGGAACAGCGGTAAAACTAAGCTAGTGCTTTGTCCGTAAAAGAATGCCGGGTAAACGCCGCACCGAACAGATAGATGTGTTCAAGGCCGAAGCAGCCAATGTTAAAGCATTGGCGATGCAGGCATTGGACGCAGATATTAGTTTGCTGCAAGTTGCACCCGT
>DAOVIC010000051.1 GCA_030671565.1 Anaerohalosphaeraceae bacterium | reverse complement strand
TGACCATGTCCTGGCGGTGATACCCCAGTTTGAGTTGAGGGTTTACCAGGAGCCTGCAGGGGCTGACTTCAATTCCGAGTTTTTTGTCAGGAATGTTTAATGGGGGTTTCTGAAAAACTGTTCGCCTGCGGCAAAAAACACTTTTGCCGGTAGTTTACTGCTATACGCGACGACTAAATTGTAAGTTATTCAGAGTGCTCTAATGCTTTTTGTATGAAAAAAAGCGTTATGTTTGCTTCTTGAGGGTGTTTCGCGGCTTTTGGGCTTGACAAATTCGGCGTTGAGCGTAGACTGTTGCGGAAATCTCGCTGACTGAAATTCGAACCCACCTGATTACACAAAAGGACATGTAAATGCCTGTGCGGATTGCACTGGGACAATTTAACGCTTCGGTTGGAGATATAACGGCCAATGCCGAGGCAATACGCAAGCTCTTGCAGCAGGCAAAGAGTGCCGGTGCCGGCGTTGTCATTTTTCCCGAAATGTGTATTTGCGGATACCCTCCCGAAGATCTTCTCCACAAGGAGCACTTTCTTGATGATACCCGCGAAGCCGTTGAGAAGTTGGCGTCGGAGGTTTCGGGTATTACCGCGGTTGTTGGCTTTGCGGAAATGTCCGACGGAAGATGTTTTAACTCGCTGGCGGTTTTACGGGATGGAGGTATCAGCGGTATCTACCGTAAGGGTATTTTGCCGAATTATGGTGTATTCGATGAGAAGCGATATTTCGATGCGGGGACAAGGCCCCTTGTTGTCGAGGTCGGCGGACTGAATATCGTCTTGAGCATTTGCGAGGACATCTGGGACCTTGAATGGTTCGACAATTTTCTTGCAGGCGTTTCCAGCAAAGACATCATCATGAATATATCCGCCTCTCCTTTCCACATGGGCAAGCTTCAACAGCGGCGACAAATACTTGGACGATGTGCGAGGCATTTCGATTGTCCCATAGGTTATTGTAATAGCGTTGGAGGTCAGGACGAGCTTGTATTCGACGGAAGGAGCATGTTCGTAGATGCCCGCGGAGATGTTATCTGTCAGGCGGAGGCATTTAGCGAAGGGATGCTCGTTGTCGATGCACAAAGGTCGCCTGAAGGTGAGGTGACGGTCAAAAATGTTGCCGGCCCATCGGTTGTCGGATATACAGATCTTGGAGAAATCGCGGAAACTTACGAAGCCCTTGTCCTTGGTACTGGTGACTATGTTCGCAAAAACGGTTTCAAACGAGTTATAATAGGGCTAAGCGGGGGCATTGATTCGTCGCTTGTAGCTGCAATTGCTGCCGATGCGATCGGTGCTGAAAATATTGTCGGGGTGACAATGCCGTCCCGGTTTAATAGCGAGGAGACTATAAGCGATGCCGAACGTCTTGCAAAAAATCTCGGGATCGAGTTTCACACGATACCTATCGCCGATACGCTCGATTCGTTTGATAAGTCTCTTAATGAAATTGACGGATGGGACGATAAGGGTACCGCTTACGAAAATCTTCAGGCACGTATCCGCGGAACGATATTGATGTCGCTTTCCAACCAGTTCGGCCACATGGTTATCACTTGCGGTAACAAAAGCGAAACCGCGGTTGGGTATTCTACACTATACGGAGACACAGCAGGCGGTTTTGCGGTAATTAAGGACGTGCCCAAGACAATGGTGTATAAACTCAGCCGGTATGTAAACGAAAGGCATGCTCGCGAAATCATCCCAATAACGGTGATAGAGCGGCTTCCAAGTGCGGAACTTCGCGATGGGCAAAAAGATAGTGACTCTTTGCCGGATTATGACTTGCTTGATGGCATACTTAGAGGTTATATTGAGGAGGATAAATCGGCAGAGAAGATCGCCGAGAAGGGATTGGACAGCGGTGTGGTCAAACGTATCATAGGTTTGGTTGACCGTAACGAGTACAAGAGAAGACAGTCCCCACCGGGTATTAAGATCACCCCAAAAGCATTCGGGCGGGATCGGCGTATGCCCATCACGAATAATTACGGAAAATAAAAGACGATTCGGCGGAAAACCTGTGTAAATCCCCCGGGCATCAATCTCAGTAAAAAGGGAATCGTTAATGCCTAAACGCAAAGACATTCATAAGATTCTGATTATCGGTTCGGGTCCGATCGTGATCGGCCAGGGCTGTGAATTTGACTATTCCGGTGCGCAAGCCTGCAAGGCACTCATGAAAGAGGGCCTTAAGGTCGTACTGGTCAACAGCAATCCGGCGACGATCATGACCGATCCGGAATTGGCGTATCGCACATATATCGAGCCGATCACCCCAGCCGAAGTGGAGAAGATAATCCGTAAGGAAAAACCGGACTCTCTCTTGCCTACGCTTGGCGGTCAGACGGGTCTTAACGTCGCGGTCGAGCTTGCCGAAACCGGCGTGTTGAAAAAATACGGCGTTAAGATGCTCGGTGCGAATCTGCGCTCGATCAAAAAAGCCGAAGAGCGCGACAAGTTCAAAAAGACAATTGAAAGTATCGATCTTGAGGTTCCCAAAAGCGGTTATGCACATTCGTGGGCCGAGGCTAAGAAGGTGGTCGAGCGTATCGGTTTTCCTGCGATCATCAGGCCTTCGTATACGCTTGGGGGTATGGGCGGCAACGTTGCTTATAACATGGAAGAGTACGAGGAGTATATCCATTGGGGTTTGAACCTAAGTCCCAATACGCAGGTGCTTGTGGAAGAATCGCTTGTCGGCTGGAAGGAATACGAGCTTGAGGTCATGCGTGACTGCAAGGATAACGTGGTTATCGTTTGCTCGATCGAAAACCTTGACCCGATGGGCATTCATACCGGTGACAGTATCACGGTTGCACCGGCGCAGACGCTGACGGACAAGGAATACCAGATCATGCGGGATGCGTCGCTTAAGATCATCCGTGCTATCGGCGTTGAGACGGGCGGTTCGAATATCCAGTTTGCGGTTAACCCGGCAAACGGAAAGCTCTACGTTATCGAGATGAACCCCAGGGTATCGCGAAGTTCGGCGCTGGCTTCTAAGGCGACCGGTTTTCCGATCGCTAAGATCGCCTCGCTGCTTGCGATCGGGTATACGCTTGACGAGATCACAAACGATATTACCAAGAAGACGCCGGTGTGCTTTGAGCCTACGATCGATTATTGCGTAACAAAGTGGCCCCGGTTTACGTTCGAGAAATTCCCCGGAACCAACCCCAATCTTACCGTCCAGATGAAATCGGTAGGGGAGGCGATGGCTATCGGTCGCACGTTCAAGGAATCGTTCCAGAAGGCGATACGGTCCCTGGAGATCGAACGGTATTCGCTTGACAGCAAGTATATAGAAGCCTCTCTTTCCGATGCGCAGCTTAAAGACAAGCTGACCAGTAATCGATGGGATAAGATATGGTACGTTGCCGAGGCGTTCCGCAGAAAGATGGACGTCGAGCAGGTCTTTGAATTTACAAGGATCGACCCCTGGTTCCTGAATAACATCAGGGAGATCGTCGAGCTTGAGTTGAAGATGAAACGTTCGAAGAAGCTTACCGGTGCGACCCTGCGAAAGGCCAAGGAATACGGTTTCAGCGACAAGTACCTTGCGGAGATCGTTGGCGCCAAGGAACTTGCTTTTCGCAAACAAAGACAGAAGGCGAAGGTCAACTGCGTTTTTAAGACGGTCGATACCTGTGGTGCCGAGTTCGAGGCGCATACGCCGTATCTTTACTCGACTTTCGAAGATGAGTGCGAATCAAATCCGACCGATCGCAGGAAGATCATCATCCTTGGCGGCGGTCCCAACCGTATCGGTCAGGGTATTGAGTTCGATTACTGCTGTTGTCATGCAGCTTTTGCACTGCGTGAGATCGGCGTAGAATCGATCATGGTAAACTGCAATCCCGAAACTGTCAGCACGGACTACGATACGTCGAACAGGCTTTACTTTGAGCCGCTTACGTTCGAAGATGTGATGAGCATTGTCGAAAAGGAAAAGCCCGACGGTGTAATCGTCCAGTTCGGCGGCCAGACCCCTTTGAAACTTGCCACCGCCCTGGAAGCTGCAGGCGTTCCCATCATCGGAACCAGTCCCGACAGTATCGACCGGGCAGAAGACAGAAAACGGTTTAACCGCGTGGTCGATAAACTCAAACTGCTTCAGCCCCACAGCGGTACCGCGATGACGTACAGGGAAACTGTCAAGATCGCTAACAGGCTCGGTTATCCTTTGCTTATCAGGCCGTCGTTTGTTCTGGGCGGCAGGGCGATGAATATCGTATATGATGAAGCGTCACTGAAAAAAGTTGTGGACAATGCTATCGAAGCTTCGGGCAAACACCCGATCCTTGTAGACAAGTTTCTTGACGATGCAACCGAACTGGATGTCGATGCTATCAGCGACGGAAAGACGGTCGTCATCGGCGGGATCATGGAGCATATCGAAGAAGCCGGCGTTCATTCCGGCGACAGCGCCTGTTCGCTGCCCCCGGTCTCGTTGTCTAAAAAACTTCTCGAAGAGGTCAAACGTCAGACCAAACAGCTTGCCCTTGAACTGAAGGTAAAGGGCTTGATAAACATTCAGTTTGCGGTCAAAGGCGAAGACATCTATATTCTCGAAGTAAACCCCAGGGCTTCCAGGACGATCCCGTTTGTCAGTAAAACGATCGGCGTACCTCTTGCCAAGCTTGCGGCAAAGATCATGGCCGGGATGACGCTCCAGGAGCTGGGTTTCACAGAAGAGGTTCATCGAAGCTACTTCAGCGTAAAAGAAGCGGTCTTTCCGTTCCTGAAGTTCCCCGGGACGGATACGCTGCTCGGTCCTGAGATGCTTTCGACGGGCGAGGTCATGGGTATCTCCGACGATTTCGCGACGGCGTTCGCAAAGGCGCAGATATCAGCCGGTAACTCTCTGCCCACCAGCGGTACGGTCTTTTTAAGTGTAAAGGATCGGGACAAGAAAAGAGCAATTGAGGTCGCTCGCAGTTTGCACGATGCAGGCTTTAAGATCGTTGCGACAAAGGGTACGTGCATCAAACTGATCGAGAACAACATCCCTTCCGAATTTACCAGAAAAGTTAGCGAAGGAAGACCTAATATCGTCGACACGATCAAGAATATGGAGATCGACCTGATCATAAATACAACGGTCGGCAAACAGTCGATAGTAGATTCGTTTACGATCCGAAGAAGTGCCCTCGACAGGCAGGTTCCTTATGTAACGACCATAAGAGGCGCCTCGGCAGTGGTCAAGGCGATCGCACAGTTAAAAGCAAAGAAAACATCCGTTAAAGCAATTCAGTTGTACTATAAGGCAAAGTAAGGAAAATGAAGTGAAAGCAGTTCTTTTACTAGAAGATGGTACCGTTTTCAGGGGAATGTCCTTTGGGGCAATAGGAACCAGGTGCGGCGAAGTTGTCTTTAATACGTCCATGAGCGGATACCAGGAGATTCTTACCGATCCGTCATACAACGAGCAGATAATCACCATGACATATCCGCTGATCGGTAACTATGGAACAAACAGCGAGGACTGGGAATCACGCAAGGTCTTTGCCCGAGGTTTCATAGTAAAGGAAAACTGCGATTACCCAAGCAACTGGCGTAATAAGGATTCACTGAGCGATTACCTTGTTAAGAACAAGATCGTCGGTCTCGAAGGCATCGATACCCGCAAACTTGTTCGGCATATCAGAACAGCAGGTGCGATGCGAGGCGTGATCTCTTCCGAAAAGCTTACGATAGCCGAGCTAAAGAAGAAACTGGCAAGATACCCGGGCCTTGTCGGAAGAGATATCGTAAAAAGTGTAAGCACGAAAAAAGCTTACAAATGGGACAAAGGTGTTGTCGATGTATTGACCGATGTGGAGCTGAAACCGGCAAAGAAATACAAGGTCGTAGCCTTTGACTTTGGGGTCAAATTAAACATACTGCGGCTTCTGCGGTCGCACGGATGCGATGTCCACGTAGTACCGGCAAACACTTCTGCCGCCGCCGTTATGCGTCGAAAGCCCGATGGGATTTTTCTTAGCAATGGCCCCGGCGACCCTGCACCGGTCAGCTATGCGGTTGATACTGTAAAGAAACTGCTTGGCAAGGTGCCGATTTTCGGTATCTGTCTCGGACATCAAATACTTTCACTGGCTCTGGGCGGCGAAACTTATAAGCTTAAGTTCGGTCATCGAGGTGCAAACCACCCCGTCAAGAACCTCGACAACAGTAAGATCGAGATCACCAGCCAGAACCACGGATTCTGCGTGGATATGGATTCATTGAAAGATAAGGATCTGGAGCTTACGCACCTGAATCTAAACGACAAAACGGTAGAGGGGATCAGGAGCAAGGAGCTGAACGCCTTTTCGGTTCAGTACCACCCGGAGGCTTCCCCGGGTCCTCACGACGCGGCGTACCTGTTCGACGAATTTACAAGGCTGATGGATAAGGGCTGATCGGCCTTGCAGCATCTATTGCCCGGGTTGGGGTTTTAGGGATTCGAGCAAGATGTTCATCATGTCGGCGAACGCAACTTTAGGGATGGGTACATTCTCCAGCGTAATACCGCCTGCCATTAATGTTGTCAGTAGTCGCCCCTGAACTGCAGGTTCGATATCGTCCCTGAATTGTCCTGCAGCCTGAGCCTGACGTACGATCGTTTCGTAGAAGTTCGTGTACCAGTCCCAGAACTCCTGGATCTTTCGCTGAAGAAGCGGTTTTCCATCGTGTGCCTCGGCCGAGAATTTCAGTATCAGCCTGCAATTTACCCATTGTCCAGACGCATTCAACTCAATGAGTTTCGAAACCAGAAAATGGATTTGCCCAATGGGATCAAGGTTCTTGTCAATGGACTCGCAAAGCTGCCGGTACTCGGAGATGACATCTGTCAGTACATCCAGGCATAACGAATCTTTGCTTTTGAAATAGTGATAAAAAGCCCCCTTGGAAACCCCTGTGGCAACAAGAACGTCATCGAGTGTTGTTCCGTCGCAGCCGTGTATACTAAAAAGCGAGCGTGCAACCTTTGTAAGACGTGCCCTTGTATCGGTTCTGTATTGTGTCATTTTTTTGCCCCCTCTAAAAGAAACTTTTGAAAACTTGTCAACTTTGAGTTACGGATCAAGCAATTATTGCTTGCCTCCCAGAGCCATAAAAACTATCACGAGTGCAAGAATTCCGGACAGGGCTGTCATCATGACCAGTCCTACCTTGTAACGCGCAATGACTTCTTCTCCGTAAACATTTTCTTTATCGTCTTCAAATTCAACTGTCGCTCCCTCTTCCAGTTCTCCAAGTCCGTCGAGTGAAAATTTCTCCCGTGCCCGCACCGGCGGTTGTCCCTGGCGGACCGCTTGTATGTCTATAAGAAGCTCCTCCATACTATTGTATCGGTCTTTCGCCTTCTTGGCCATCATAACTTCGATAACTTCGGATATGCCTGATGAAAGCGAAGTGTTAATATGGTCAGGAGGTGTGATAGGTTCTTTCAGGTGTTTTCGCATTACCTCAGAAGGTGTTTTCGCCTGGAAAGGAACGCGTCCGGTCACCATGTGAAACAATGTTGCCCCGAGCGAATAGAGGTCGGCACGTCCGTCTATATCCAGTTCACCGCGGATCTGTTCGGGTGCGATATAGAACGGTGTACCGAATGCTTTTCCTTTTTCGCTTTCGGCTGCTTCTACATCCGATGTCTCACGGGCAAGACCCATGTCTGCCAGTTTTACAACGCCGTTGGTCGTGATCATGACGTTTTTAGGTTTAACGTCACGGTGGATCATTCCCAGCTCATGTGCGTGTTTAAGTGCGTTGCCCAGCTGGATGATAATATCCAAAGCTTCGTCTTCGCTGAATATCTTGCCCTTGGAAAGATCGTCGTACAAGGTTTTACCTTCGACATATTCCATTACGAAGTAGTACAATCCACCTGCTTCTCCGACGTCGATGGCCTGGACGATGTTATTGTGGTTCAGCTTGGCGGCAAGTTTTCCTTCCTTGTAAAACCTGCTGATATAGTTTGACTTTTCAGAAAATCGCCTTGGCAGAACCTTGATAGCCACCATCCTGTCAAGACTGAGTTGTTTGGCTTTATAGACGACCGCCATTGCCCCGGCACCCAACTTGCCCAGAACTTTGTATCCCGGGATCTGTCCGGCGGCGGCTTTGCTTTCCTTTATCATCCCCGTCAGTCGCTTGGCCTGGTTTTTCGTAATGATCCCATATCTGATCATCACATGGCTTAAGGTGGCTGGATCCGATGCCATCATGGCTTTTTGCTCGTCCCTGCACCTTTTTACTTCGGTATCGGTGCAAAGATTCTGCTCGACGGCCATTCGCCCGAACATGGTATCATAACTAGTTGAATCTTTTGACGACAACTTACGATCTCCAGTTAACTGGTATGCCTAACTTAAATAACAATCGACAGGTCCGATTATCGAGCCATATCGCCCACTGTCAAAGAAAAATTGCCTCATGTCCGTGCATAAATGGCATTTATCGGCATAAAAATCGCGAATTCTGTATCCTGACTCCACTGCGATGTCCAGTAAACTACGCTTGGAATCGCCGAATAGTTCTGAGACAAACTCGTATTCCTGCGGATTAAAATTTCGCCATACGTCTGCAAGGTTTTTTCCGCTTACATTTCCTATGATAATTCCACTGCAAAGCCCGCTGAAAACGTTACCGTAAGGGTCAATATGTACGCCCTTTGCCGAAAGAAAACCCGATCGGCAACTTGAACGAGTAACTTCATCGATTTTTTTGTCGGCAGCCATTTCCGCAAGATTACCCGCGGCACGTCCCGTAAACCTGCAAGGATAGTCACTTGCGGCTTCCAAATACATCTCTTCTCGACTTTTCTTGCTCATTTCCGGCATCCCTCCATCAAGGTACTTCTGCCAACGAACCATTACGCCGTCAGTGCCGAGAACCTCCTCTGCCGTCTCTGCAAGCAACTTTACACGTCTTATATCAATGAATTGGGCATGAAAAGCGTCCCAACTGATCTTCAGGCGTCCCATTCCGACGGATTTTAAACGCTTGAGTTTCTCTGTTATATCTTTTCGGTCATTTGCCCACCAACCGTTAGTTTCTATTGAATCAAGACCTCCGAAGCCTGCTTTCTTCGCTTCAGCTGCGATCTCGACAAGCCTCTCAAAGAAAAGAAACGGTTCGCCGCCTGTTATGTGTACCCGGGCATTTTCGCCGGAAAGCTCGATCAGGCCGGACCATGCGTTCATTGCGGTCTCAACGGACATAAGCCCGCTTTTATCGGGCCCACAGCAGTAATAACAGAACTCGCACTCGGCAGGGCACTTGTAAGTGAGCATAAGCCCGGCGTATCGCCAAAGCTTCAGTTTAGCTTCATCCTGTCGAAGAGGTTGATTGTAGATGTTAGTGGATAGTTTATTCATCCGCAACATTATACGCATTCCTGCCGATAATGTTTGCCGACAACTCGCCTAAAGTAAAAAAGATACGAAGGTATTATCAGTCTGGGTATTCTATTGCCTCACCCCAGTCGGTTAACATATATTGGAGGGGGCAAATTTTTCTTACCGCCGTAAACACCTAACAGCCTGCTGTTGGTTTCTGCAGTTAAGCTAGTGCTTTGTCCGTTTACCCAGTTGCCAAAAGAATTTTAAAAAACTGCAAAAAAAACAGGTTTTTTTTAATTCCGTTCAGTGACTGTTCCAGCACTTTTTATTGGACTGTTTATCGTTGTTGTGACAGCTATCCAACTGGGGGGCTATATGATGTGGTGCCCAGTGCCATAGAACCCTCATGTGGTAGCATCGTCATCGCTATTTCATACACTTACCGACTTTGCGCGATTCAAGAAATCTTAGACCTTTGCCCGATATTCAATGTGTATTGGACAAGGGTTTTATCTGTAAGGGAGTGCATCATGAGCAAGAGAGAAATAATTGACCTCATTTTGCAGTTGAATACAACTGCCAAGCCGGAGTTTCTCGCAAAGTTTTCTGTAGACGATCTCGATATGTATCTCGATCACCTTATGGAAGTTGACGTTGAAGATATGGCCCTGTGTGTGTAACCCCAACCGGATCAAGCGGGGGGAGTAACATAAGGGTCTGCAAATCAAATCTACAAATCACCTGAGTTGAGCATCGCGAAATCCGCAAGCGAAAAACTCACGATACACCAATTCCCGATTATCGGTCCTAGTGCTTTGTCCGTAAAAGAATGCCGGGTAAACGCCGCACCGAACAGATAGATGTGTTCAAGGCCGAAGCAGCCAATGTTAAAGCATTGGCGATGCAGGCATTGGACGCAGATATTAGTTTGCTGCAAGTTGCACCCGT
>DAOVIC010000153.1 GCA_030671565.1 Anaerohalosphaeraceae bacterium | reverse complement strand
GTGAAGCGATGAGCAGCAGCCATGCAATGAAGGGGCAGACGGTACTCTTCTATGACGGTAGTGTCGATTTCAAGAAGAAGCGTGTGATTGGCGGCGACGATATCTATACGCTTGAGGGTCACGATCAATATCACGGCAGTGAGACGTCGGATGACTCAAGCGATGTTTTCCTCGTTCCGTAAGAGCAAGGTCATTTTTCATTTTGATCGGCTGCATTTTTTAAACAGATGGCTGCATTTCTTTTGAGTCTATCGAGTCCCAGACGTTTTACGCTTGAATCATCGAAAATTTGTTCGAAATCATGTTCTGTCCATTTTATAACCTCTGCAGGATCGAGATCGATCCTTTCCGGATAAAAAGTGAAGTTGGAATTTATGCATTTTGATAACGCGGCGGTTTCATATGGGCATGCGAGGATACACCTGTCGCATCCGAATATTGAGGTTCCTATCAATGGAGCCAGTTCTTGCGGGATAGCGTTTTTGTGTTCTATTGTGAGATAGCTTATGCATTTTGAGGCATCAAAAGCTCCATCCGGTCGCAATGCACCTGTTGGGCATGCTTCGATGCATTTGCGGCAGTTTTTGCATGAGGTTTTGAGCGGTTTGTCGGGTGTCAATTCCACAGTGGTTACGATCTCGGCGAGCAAGAGTTGTGATCCCAGTACGGGATTTATGAGCATAAGATTCTTGCCGATGAAGCCGATGCCGGATCGTTTTGCGAGCGATCGTTCTGCCAATGGAACGGAATCTACGCATATTTTATAGCGATGTGTGGAATCGTCGAGTTGTTTTGCAATGAAAATGACGAGTTTTTGCAAGAGCTGCTTGATAAAGGGATGGTAGTCCTGATAAAGAGCAAAGTTTGCGATATGAGCTTTTTGTTGGTTTGACGGCGTGTGGTTTTTGGGACGGTAGTTTAGTGCCAGGCAGATAACGGATTTTGCGTCAGGGAGCAATTTGGCTGGATTTGTGCGTTTTTCGATGTTTCTGTGCATGTAGGACATGTCGGCGGCATGGCCCGCGGCAAGCCATTTGGAAAAACAGGTGATGTCATCGTGCTCAATGGCATCTGCGTTTGTTACCGCAATCAGGTCAAAACCGAGTTCGTAGGCCTTTTGTTTTATTGCTTCTTTTAGTTCCATGAAACGATTATACCGAAAAATGGCTTGATCGGGGATGTTTTTCTGCCGGATAGGGTTTGTTAGGGTGGAAAAGTCTTGACAAAACGCCTTCAAAAAAGGTACGATAAATCTTTCAAACTGAACAATTTTTTTGGAGAAAGTGCCATTGATGTTCTGTTCCAGATATTTTTTAGGTCGTGCTGCAATTGTCGTGATGATGTTGTCGGTTTTATTTTTTGGCGGATGCGGTGACGATCCCGAGAATAAGGCTTCCAAGGAGTTGCGTGCCAGTTGCCAACTTGCTCGTGAAATTGTCATCGAAAGCCGAATAAAAGCACGTCAAACATTGCGAAATAGTGAGGAGTCCGCCAAAGGTGCCGATCCGGTACGAGCGGCGAGCGAATTAAGTAAAGGCACTGCGAAGGCACATCAGGAGATCAAGGATGGATTTGAGCGGGCATATTCCCAGGTAAGCGGGACACTTGATAAATATGGCAGATCCGCTTCATCACGAACAGTAAGCATTGCGGCGCTTACGGCGGCGGACATCGTTTTTTTCGAGGCGCAGGAACTGAATTCACTGCTTGGCAATTACAAGATGGAGGCAGAAACTGTCGTCGACGAAATAACGATGGCAGTTCGGCAGGTCGATTCATTTGAGGGGCAAAAGGGTATGCTTGAAAAATTGCTTGCCAGTGTGGGGCAGGAGGCGAGCGGATTGGAAGATGTCCTTGAAATCGGAGTTGCCGGTAGTGAGGGGCTTCGAGAGCAGCTTGAAAGCGAGCGAGCCAGACTGAATGGACTTCTGCAGGAAAAAGGGCAGCTTGAGCAAAAGATGCGTAAGCAGCAGGACAGTGCAAATGCGATCGAAAGCAAGGCCAGTGAAATGCTGAAAAAGGCTGAGTCTTTAAGCGATAGCCGTGAAAAACTTAGGCTTGAGAAAGAGGCATACGGAATGCAGCTTTCGAAAAAGACGCATCTTTGGCAGTACCAGAATATCGTTGACTCTCTTGCACTTATTGAAAGCAAGATACTTATTTCCGGCTCGATGGTCGAAAAGTACGAAGCGGACGTCAAGGAGTTTAGCGACAGGATCGCTGCGATCAAAAGTTCAACGCGGCAGTTGGATCTTCAGAGGCAATTGACAGAGGTAGGCAAACAGATATCGCAATACCGTCAGAATATCGGTAAGTCGCTGGGACTGTTCGGTGAGAAAAAGGCGGCATGCAGTCAGTTGCATGAGGAGATAGCGGTGCTGTTTGCAAAAGCAGCCAGCGAGTATGATCGGGCAGCAAAGTCCATCAAGGGGAGAGATTTTGCCAATGATAGAGCAGCGTCGTCTCGTTTGTGGCTCGGTGCGCTGTATTCTGATAGCGTCCATTTTCATGAGGAACTGCTTTCACGGATAAGATTGGTCAAGGGTACCTCGGCGATAAGGGGTTCAGGCGGTTTTGACAGTGCGATCGGGCAATGTTCACAAGTAAGTGCCGATCATCGTCAGAGAGCGTATGAGATGTACGATCTTGCAGTCGAAGGGTTTGGTAAGTTGATAGATGGCGGAGAGTTTGCCTGTACGGCATTGAAGAGTAATGTTCTTGCGTTGTATGGCAAAGCGGAGTTGGCGGCTTATCTTGGTGATGTTGCTTTGACGGATGCATCCCGGGAAGCATCGTATACCATCTCGGACAAAGCTGTTGAGGAAGCTGAAAAGCTTTTGCCGCGTGCCGAGGAATGCGATCCTGGTTTCTCTACATCTGTTACAGCGAGGCTTTTTGAGGGAAGTGTCGAGTTTGTGCCGCAGATGGCGGTTGATCTGACAGGCTATTATGAGGATATTCGCAATCGTCATTTTGGAGAGTGGTCCAAGCTAAAGGGTCAGGAAAAGGTGCGTCGTATAGAGTATTTACTTGAGTTGATAGCGGAAATGGAACCGCCTAAGGATCCTGTCGCGTTTGAGCAGATCCTCATCCCTGAGCGGAGGTTGCTGGAAGAGGCGTTAAAGGCTCCGGACGAACAACCAAGCAGTAGTGGAAGCGATCCTAATTTTTAGATCGCAGGATATTTAAGAGGGGGCTTTGAAAAACTGTTTTCTTGCGGCGAAAATACGTTTGCCGGGGTTTAAGTCCATCCATAATGGTCAAACAGCGCGTTATTTAAAATACTTAACAGTTTCCGGTCTGTGCGGTAATACAAATTGGTGTTTCGGGGTGATTTATATTCCGTTGCGTGCGTAAGAGGAGTTTAATTGCTGTTCATTTCTTTATTTTGCCGATACTATAAGGTTAAGTGTAACGTACAGTGAGATTTATTGGCTATTGTTGAGGTAGATGTTGAGACGTTTTTTTTTCAGGAAGGGACAGCGACTTCGGTCAAATGCTGAGTTTACCTCTATTTTGCGACATAAATGCTGTGCCAGGGACTCTTTATGTGTTTTATATGTTAAGGGTAACGGCTTGGGGTATTCGCGATTCGGCGTTGCTGTGGGCAAAAAGCTTGGTTCGGCGGTAGTTAGAAACAGATTGAAAAGATTTGGAAGGGAGGCTTTTCGTCTTGTACAGCATGAGATTGCAGCGGGGTACGATTATTTGTTGATTTACATAGCAAAAAAGCCGAAGAATGCAAAAGCTACTGCGTGGCGTGAAGTAGATTTTGCTCAGGTAAGCCGTTCCTTTGTGAAATTATCGGAACAGGCTATTGCGAAATCGCGTTTGCAGGAGAGGTGAAAGTCGAATAGCGTTTAGACTGCCGCAGGAGTAGGCTTTAGTGTAATGACTTTCTACTTATGAGATATAATTTATTTTGAGCGATAAAAAGAAACTGATGTCAATAGGTGTTGCAGCAAAATGTGCTGGAATT
>DAOVIC010000104.1 GCA_030671565.1 Anaerohalosphaeraceae bacterium | reverse complement strand
TCAAGCTTCGCCTCAAGCATCGTAACTTCGATCAATATTTGGGCAGGAGCTACGTCAAGAGATTTAAGAAAATTACGAATATTAGTGACATTTTTCGGAAAATCTCTAACAACCAGAGTATCTGTAAGGGCAAAGGTATCACCGCCCTCGCCCGCTTCGGTATCAACTGCCGCAGCGGTACTCGCCGCAATCGTACCGTATTCACTCAACAAAGGACTTATAAGATTCAAACCCTCCGCCGCAGTCATATAATAAAGCTTGATTATAGCATTTTCAAACAACCCCTCATCCTGCTGATATTCTTCCGGCGTATAAACCTTGATAAAATTGTCCTGCATGTCATATTTATTAGGACCGATTACCGCAGCCAATGCCTCTTCAAAAGAAACATCGTAAAGATTGCTCACCGTCACAGTACCCGAAATCTCAGGAGATGGAATAATGTTCTTCTTGAACAGCTTAGAAAGCATCGACAAAGCGCTGCGGATCGTAGTACCTTCGTTAAATGCCATGGAACGAATCGACGCATCGCCCCCACCGTCTCCATAAAACGAAACATCTATATCGTTGGCATTCTCAAAAACGCCCGCCTCATCGACCATCTCATCAGATGTACCAGCCGCCGCAACAGCCGCACTTCCCAAAAGTTCAACTGCCAAAACCTCCTGAGAAATCGCACCTTCCGTGACAACCTCTTGGGCCTTGGCAAACACGCTTTCTGCAACCACAACGCCGCACACCACAAAAACCAAACTAATAACAATTGTAATTAACGTCTTCATTTTACACCTCACCATTATTCTTTTACTGGATTACCATTACCACTAATTATTGGAAGCATCATTTGCCTCTGACATCTTTACTGCTATCGAAAACTCGTTCCATTTAAGGATCACCCTGTCACGCATAACATCTTCGACCGCAAACACATATAACTTACCGGCACGCCTGACCGCCAGCTTAGAACCTTTAGAAACCAGATCTCCGTCAACAAAAGCCTCCTTCGTTTCGCCTTTTACTCCATCGATTATCGCTCCAAGTTCAAGACTCTTGGCGATCTGACGGATCCTCATCTCCTGCGTTTTTGCATCCATCTCTGTAATGGATCGAGACGCCACCGTAACTTTTTTGCCTTTAGATATCTTCCATCCTGCATTTGTGAACATCTCATGTGTTATAACATCGTTACGACCGGCAATGACAGGCAAGTCAACACGCTCAAAAGTAGAACTGGATTGAACGCCGGGTACTGGTGGAATCACCTGCATAGCATTTCCCTGGGACCCCTTAGCTTCTGAACCGCCGGAAAACAAAAGACGGCCCCACATAAACACCATCACCACGATCAGACCAGCCGCCATCACCACTTTCTTGTTAACGCCACCGAGGCCTTTAACTTGTCGCGCCGGTACCTGTCTATCGCTAGCTGTGCCTCTCATTATTTCACCCCTCCCAAAACACCCATACCCGCGGGACGATAGTAAATATTCGCATTCGCAGTCATCTTGATTTCGCCACCGCCATCCTCAGTATCATCACCTTTCATAGAAAGAGATTCGACACGTATCACTCGATCGAAATCCTCAAGAGATCTGAAAAATGAAAATATCTCTTGCAAATTACCGCTGCACTGCATGGTGATTGGAATAAGGCAAATTTCTTTGCCCTTTACTTCCGACTGAGGCTGAATAAGCTGTTCTTTCAAACCGCAATTACTCATCACCGCTGCTATTTGGTCCCACAAAGAACCGAATTCACGCATAACCGGGATCTTACTGTCAAAATCGCCGACTTCAGACTTTAAACGATCAGTCTTGCTGATAATTATAGGTAAACGCTGTGCCTGATCCTTCACCTCCAGGTTCTCTTGAGAATAACGAACCTTAGCCTGATTGATCTCCTGTGTACGTCTGGCAAGAGGAATATAGCGAAAGAACACAAATCCAAAAACCACACCCACGGCAAGGGCTATGATCAGCAATTGTTGTTTTTCTAATAATCTCATTAAAACGACCTATTTCTTCTCAACATAATTTGCGACTACGCAGCTTATTTCAAAATCCGTCTCTGACGAATCCTTCAAATTCTTCATAAAACCGGGCACTATCTGACAAAAATACGCCGAATCTTCAAGCTCAGATATAAACGTTGTAACCTCTGCCGCATCTGTCGCAAGACCACGTATAACAACCCGAAAACATGTATTAGACTCGGGCATAGCTTTGTCTTCATCCTTAAGAGCACTCGAAAAACGAACAGAACCGCCCTTACTTCCGGATCCTTCCAATTTTATCTTCTCGCTCTTTATATCAAGCTTCGTTATTAACATATTATCTGTCACAAGATAACTCAGCTCGCCCAAAACCCACGACATCTTCAATCCCGGATCAAGCTTTCCAAGCAACCTGGCCTTCGTCTCTAGCGCTGCCATACGATTCTGAAACTCTTGATATTTCCCGGCAACCTTAGCGTTACCACCGATCGAATTCTCCATCACCTTAACCTGAGCACTCAGTAGAGAGACCGAATAGCTGCCCGAAAAACTCCACGCCAGCATCGCGAAGAACAAACCGCCTACGGCAATATATTGCCGTCGGTAGTTAACTCGACGCCGCTTACTCGTCTTATACCATTGTGGAAGAAAATCAATTTCGTTCATTAGTCTGCATTTCGCTATTAGCCATATCCAAATCTCTGATTCCAAGACCCGTAGCAACCGCCCATTCGCTATGAGGCGAGTTGCCGTCAAATAAAGGACCGACCTTTGTAAGGTCTATGCCCCGTAGGGGTTGGCTGCTTCGCACCTCGATACCGAGATGACGTGTTAAAGCCTTAACAAGATTAGTCTCATAAGATTCGCCGCCGCTCAAAATCGCCTTCGTAGGACGATCTCCGCGGAAAGTAACCGAATAGTAACGGAAGCAAAGAGATATCTCCCTCGCAAGATTCTCGATCACCTCGTTCATCGAATCCGTCACAGAACGTTCAGTAGACGGGTCGATCGTTTCATTATTACCGTTGAGCATCTTGGATCGAAGCATCGAAGCCTCTTCAACACTGATGTTGAGACTCTTGGCAACTTGAACGCTCAACTGACTGCCGCCTATCGGAATCTGCTTTATAAAAGACATACGCTGACAACTGCCAACTACAACCGTCGTCGAATAACTGCCAAGATCGACGATAAAATTCACTACGTCCTGATCGGCCTCCCTACGCATACCGCGACGGTAGTTCCGCATCAATGCAAAAGCAATAGGATCGATCGCAACAGGGATCAGACCGGCATCCTCAAGAATCGAAATTTGCTGTTCTATCGTAGCACGGCTTGTCGCAAAAAAGATTACCTCGTTTTTTATCTCCTCGCCCTGGTAAACCTTACCCGCAGTAACATATCGAATCTCGTCACGCTCAGGATCAAGCTCGAAGCGTTCCGCAACCTCGGCCTTGACAAGTGCATCAACATGATCGGATTCAGAAACATCGAAACGAAGACTGCCAACCTGAATGCTGTCGTTAGGCAAACAGGAAACCACCTTCCGGCCGGAAAAACCGCACCGGCTGGTAAGCTCGGTAATAGCGCTCACCAGAAAATCCCTGCGAACTTCCCAACCGGGCTCTTCGATCTTACATTGTACTTTGTCGCCGCCTACAGCGTATACATGGTCGTCTTTACGCGCAAACTGTATCATCTTAACTGAACTGTGACCGATATCCAAACCGATCGGACTAGCTTTGACAAAACCAAAATCTATCATAACTTTTTCACCGCTTTCTACTGAATTGTAAGAAATCCAGTTACCGGTTGAACCGTTATCGTCATACTGAAATCACCTGCCTCCAGAACGATACTGCCGCTGTTAAGAGGAGTACCGCTCCCGTTGGATGGGGTACCAAGATAATCAAATGTTACCGTCGACGTTGAATCAAAAACCGCACTGTTAAGCACAACATCGCCCAAACGGCTGTCATCGGAAATCGTCACAGAAAAAGATGTACCCGCCTTAACCGGATGATCGATCACACTGCCTAATTCATCCTGGATCTCGTAAGAATTCGACCCAACATCGAATACAACGGAATAATCCTCCTGACGGCTGATCGCCATGCTCTTGGCATACTCAAGATCTGCTGCGATCATATTCGCCGCGGAACGGACTTGACTGTCCGCCGCGGAACTTATCATCGGTACCGCAAGCAACGCCGCGATCGATATGATCACAACGACTATTATCAGTTCTGCAAGCGTAAACGCCCCACATAACACTTTCTTACGTCTTAAAACCCGCTTTTTCGCCATTCTAATGCCTGTTCCATTAAAGAAAACTTTTTCTTCCTATACTGATTCCTTGTCAATATTCGACATCTGCCACACACATCTTAACTTCAGGAATACACCCTTCAGCGTAGACGTACCCTCAGCCATATAAATAAAGGTAACCAAAATCGCTCAATGAATTGCAAAAACCGTTGCGGGACATTTAAAAAAAAATTCTAACCCGATTTCAATACTGGAAATGCACTTGAAGAAATGAATGATCAATACAAACGTTACATTCGTTAAACGCGGCAGATAATATCTCGCCAAAAAAAATTCGCACACTTTTTACGAATTATTTCGCCATACCGGAAAGTACGACAGTTACACCAATGGTTATAGGACCTTAATTACGAGCGATGTTCTTAAAGTATGCACCACCTGCAGGCATCCAGTACTCAACCGTACTCCCACCGTTGGACCATGTCTTAAGCGACGCCGCCATAGGATCGGCAATAACAGTAACACCTATGCCGATACCATTAGTATCTTTTATCGTACCATTAAGAATATGCAAAGCACCCGTAAAACTAAGCTTACAGCCATTCTTGAAGTTCGCATCAATATTGTTCCACACCTGGGTAAAACCGAACACATCCAGACTCGAATTCTCTACATCCACCTTTATCTCGTTGCCAACAAGCAAAGCGGGAAAATTCTTAACCGAATTTATAGTAATTACCGCACCCTTAACATGAAGATCATTCTTCACGACAAGCATCCCTGTTATCTTAACCGTCCCTTGCAGATCAAGATTACCGTCACGATAGAATATACCTGCAGGATTACTTTCACTGGGCTCCAAAACAAGGTTTTCGTAAGCCGCATCAGTAAGTTCTTCCACCATATACGACTGCGAACCTATATAATACACTGTCCTATAGTCATCGACCATCAAAGCGGGAACACTCACGGGACATTCCGCAACTCCCGTCCGCTTGTCACCCGTAATATTGTTCCCAAGCCAGCCTATACCCCCCACCGTAGACAGATCACCGTCGATCGTTCCATAAACCAGCATATCCCTCCCGCAATAAACATCTCCTTTAACGGTCACATTACCTTCCAGCCGGTTATTATTAAGCTGCACATACCCGATACAGGGATCGAATCGAACCTCCCCTGTCATCTCCCTCGCCGAGATCGTATCGCTGCCGGCTTGACGGTAAGCTCCGCACGTAATATCATAACTGCATCTTCGTGTATTTCCAATCGTATGACGAGAAACTGTAACGTCAAAATAATCGCTCCCGCCCTCTATCTGCAAACCGCTCCCGCCTTCCCAATGACCACCGTTGCCCGTATCCACATTCTGAGGATTCAGCAAAAGAGATTTGGCATAATTAAGTCCCGTCAGAGAAAGATAATCCATCTGCATACGAACTTCAACATTCTCTCCGAAAGACAACTCCCTGTCCGCCTTGGTAGCAAAACCCAAAGCAAGGATCGATATCGTCGCAACTATAAGAAGCACAACAAGCAAAGCAAAACCATCACTTCTATATCTCCTCGCTGTAAGATTTCTCATAAGTCGTCATCTCCGCTCTTAAGTTCCCCTCCCCAATCAAGCAGATAATCCATCGAAACTATCTGCCTCGCAGATATCTGATAGGATTTGGCCCTACCGTCCTCTTCGGTGGTAAATTGTATACTCACGAGATCGCCCACAGAAAATACCGCCTTATCGCAATTAAATACTACCTCCGTATACCTCCCCGTTCCGGTATTCTGCAACGCGTACCGCGCCCAACCCGACTCTACATCGCCAACCGTCACCGTCCCGAAGGCTGTGGGATAATCAACGATATCCAGTTCACTGTTCGACAGATCATACTCAACATAAACAAGCTCCCTGCCATCTATACGCCCGTCATCGTCAGCATCCGTCCAGACAGCGATCCCGTTGCGAAGGTAAGACGTCACATAGACCATATTACTGTTACGAATAAGCTCAGAAATTTGCACC
>DAOVIC010000039.1 GCA_030671565.1 Anaerohalosphaeraceae bacterium | reverse complement strand
TCCACGACCCCACGGTTCTCTGCTTTCATAACACTACAGGTGCTATAGCATACCCTCCCTCCGTCACTGACCAGCTGCGATGCCTTGACGAGAAGTTTAAACTGCTTATCTTTTAACTTTGCGATAACATCCGGACGCAGCCTCCATCGCACCTCGACACGTTTTGCCATCACCCCGGTATTCGAGCAAGGGACATCCACAAGAACCGCGTCCACTTTTCGAGCCTGTAAAGTTTTTTCCAGATGTGCCAATTCGACAACCTCCACACACGTCAACCCAAGACGGCTGCAGTTATCCCTTACCATGGAAAGTCGCCCCGGATCGGAATCGGTGGCAATAATCGTACCGTCATCGGCCATGACCTGCGCCATACGCACTGTCTTTCCGCCTGGCGCTGCACAAAGGTCGACGACCGTCTCACCGGATCTTACGTTAAAAAACTCGGCGACCTTAGAGGCGGTTGGATCCTGAACTGTAAAAAGCCCCGCGCCGAACGCATCAAAAGATGCCACCGACCTGTGGCCGCTAAACCGCAGTGTCTTACCGTTGCAAACGGTTTCAACGTCACCGGCATCGACCCCTTCGTCAATGAGCTTTGCCTTCAATTGGTCGGCATCCACCTTCAAAATATTCGGCTGCAAATAAACGCCGCATCTTCGATTGCTCGCAAAAGAAATATCCCGCGTCAGGCCAAATCCGAACTCTGCGATCCATTCAGCTGTCAGCCACTGCGGCAGGGAAAAAACTTCGGTTAGATATCTGGCAGGTTCGCTACGGAAATCGCACAACAGAGCTTTCTTAAACAAACACCCCATGACCGCGTCTTGCGGAACTACCCTGGCCCAGTCGTATCCGGCTGAGTCGACGGATCTGTTTTCTATCGCCCTGCAAATATTTCGGAGCACAGCGTTGACAAATCCCGAGCCTTTTTTGCCGCCCCTTTCTCGTGCCATCTCGACCGCTTCGTTAACGATCGCATAGTCGGCTACGTCGGGACAGTAAACAAGCTCGTAAATACCGGCTCGCAAAATATCACGCAACACCTTATCAGTTCGCTCGCCTTTTACATTCGCGATCTTTTCGATAAGCATGTCTATGAGCCCGAGATTGCGCACGACCCCAAAGGAAATATCAGTAGCCTTGCCGCGATACTGGGGCGGAATATTTACCCTGTTCAATATATCCGAAACATCCCCCCTACCGTCTGCATACCGACCAAGTACGCTAACGGCAACTGCTCTTGAGCTTGTTATTTTATCTGCCATACAACTGCCAGCCGTAAATTACAAATATGCGTTGTTGGTCGTTTAGTTATTCGATTGATTCGGAATTTCGTTCACCCGCAAAGGCAATGATGCCTGTACGCTTCCGTCAATTGCCAGGTCGACCCTGTATTTGCCAAAATCCTGAAGATCCAGCCCCTGGATATTCATGATCAAATTGGCTACTGACGAATCGCGGTTTGGCGCGGTTTTGATCACAAGCTTGCCCTCGGGTTTGGGCCCGATGGAATTGCCGTCCTGATCGATAATAGTCAGCCGTATTTTGTGCTCACCCTCTTCGATCTTCTCGAACCGAATTCGCGAGACAATGGCGCAGGCCGGGTATTTGAAAGGCACCTGCTGAACGTAGATGTCCTCAAACGCTCCCAGGACATTGAGTTTGCCGCGCTGGTCGGTAGCCGCATCACATAATAAAAAAGCTTCGATCTTCATATCTATTTCCTCAATAAAACAGCCGAGCACTCTGAATAACTTACAGTTTAACCTTCACGAATAGCCGTAAACTACCGGCAAATGCTTTTTTTGCCGCAGGCGAACAGTTTTCCAGAACCCCCAGCCATTAAAATACTATCTCCGCAGGCAACGCATCCATTATATCCGACAAACAGTATTTAGCCCGTATCTTTTTGAGGTTTTCTTTTTAGTCGGCATATCCCCCGCTTTTGGCAATTCGCTTGACGAAAGCGGGCCCATCGGCTACACTCATCAGCGATATATATAGAAAGGGTTGACCGTATGGCCGCAGAAGAAAAGGTACTTGTAGTAGAACGGGAAATTGTCGAGCAGGAAGGTATTTTCCATGGGCTCAATTTCGATGTAGAGCGATACCTTCGCAGATTTTTTGCGCCGGGTGCGATGCGATTTGTCCCACGGTCGGAAGCGGAGACCGACACTTCTTTGAAACAGCTTATCCCGTATGTGATCATGACATGTGAGGGTAAGTGTTTAAACTATGTACGCGGCAAACGTGCAGGTGAAAAACGGCTTGTCGGCAACCGGTCGATCGGGATCGGCGGGCATATCAATCCGGTAGACAATAACCCATTATTCAACTGGGTGAATTCATCTGAAATGTACCTTGAAGCTGTAGAACGCGAAATAGTCGAAGAGGTTAAGGTAGAAGCAAACCACCAAGATCGGATCGTAGCTTTACTGAATGATGATTCGAACGAAGTGGGACAAGTACACCTTGGCATCGTTCACTATTGGACATTAGACGCGCCAAATGTAATTAAAAAAGAACAGATGATAACCCAGATGGAGTTTACGGAAATAGAGGAACTGGCCAAGCTGGCCGACACAATGGAAACCTGGTCATCCATATGCCTTGCAGGCCTGAAAGAAATGGCAGAAAAAGCAAAAACAGCAACAGACCTAAAAGACCTCCTCGAAAAGCCCTAGTTTCAGAAATGCCAAAAATCCGCATTAGCTTCTTAAATTACCTCACGGTAAAACAAATGTTGAATTTTCTTCTGGATGACTTTCCTTCCCCCCATTTTCCCTCTTATGATCCAGTTTGAATTCGGGTTGCACTTTCTCCGGCCTGACATACAGCATCGCATGCCCCTCGTTCGGATCCGGAACTTTTTGCAGTATCTTATAATTGATGTCGGGTTCGGGCTTGATGATAACCATAGAATACTCCGTATTGCCTGATTCCATGACAATATCAGGAAGATTAACATCAGAGACAGAAATGCCGGGCTCGATCGGGGCGGTCGATTCCTTACATCCCGTTACCAGGCATATCGTAAAGATAAACAAAAAACAAAACCAGATTCGCAGGCCCATTATCCGCCCTCGGCAATAATAAAACATCGTTTCTAATAGATTAGACGCATATTACACCTAAATGTAACACAAAAAACGGCGATTTTCAAAAAATTATCTCTTAAAAGCGGGGAGTAACAAAAACACCCCGGGATTGCCGGGGTGTTTGATTCATAAATTCGTGGTTAATTAAAGCCTTAACCTGTCAAAGGCGGAACGATTAACTGCATCCCATGCTGTTTCCGCAGTTGTAGCATCTGTAGCATGTTCCGTTTCTTACTGTTATTGAGCCGCATACGTCGCATGCCGGGGCGTCGTCCTGGAAGCTTTTGAATTGTTCGTTGAACTGCTGAATTACCGCAGCGTCGCCTTCTGTTTTTGTTTCTGACGTGACCGCGGAAGTTACCATTGCAACTGCCCTGTCGGCGGTCATCTCTGCGAACCTGCTGGTTGCCGCTGATGTTTTGCCGGTGTTTTTCTCAGCTTCGGCAACTATCGCCGCAGCCTTTGCGGAAGTATTGGAAGGTTTCGAATCCTTTGGTGCCTCAACAGCTTTGTTCTGGATCGCTTTTGCTTCGTCGATCTTCTTGGCGAGGTCCTTTGTCTTTTCGACGAGCTGTTTTGCTGTCGTATTCGTCTTGTTAGGAGTCGAAGGCTTTGGCCTTTGAGGAGTGTTCTTTTCCATATAGCCTGCGATAAACTGACAGCCCATCCAGCAGAATATATAGTCGATAAGACTCTTGGCGAACGGGATGTTTTTATTGGCGGTCATACCGGCGGGCTCGAAGCGGGCATGCCTGAACTTGTCGACCAGCGTGATAAGAGGTACGCCATACTGCAAAGACATCGACACACAAGTTCCGATGACATCCATAAGGCCTCCGACAGTGCTGCCTTCCTTGGCCATAGTGATAAATAACTCACCAGGCTGACCGTCCTCGTACAGCCCCACTGTCAAATAACCTTCATGTCCTGCAACGGAAAACTTGTGTGTAATGCTATTTCTTGTTTCGCTGAGACGGCGTCTGTAAGGCCGTTGCTGCGGAGCCTCTTCGGTCGTCTTTTTGGCTAGTGCCCTGCCGTCCTTTTTAACGTTTACCGGCTGAATGCGTTTTGAGTTATCGCGGTAAATCGCAATCGCCTTTAAACCCATCTCCCAGCCTTCCATGTATGCCGAAGCGATCTCTTCGGTAGTACTTTCCTGGGGCATATTGATCGTTTTGCTGATCGCACCGGAGAGGAAGGGCTGAACGGCAGACATCATTTTAAGGTGGGCCTGATAATGAATGTGCCGATTTCCGTTTATCGGTTTGAATGCACAGTCGAATACCGGCAGATGTTCTTCGCGAAGTTTCGCGGCGGTTTCGATCGTATCATCGTTGTCGATACTGTCACATATCTCGCGGATATCATCTGCACTGTAACCTAAACCCCCCAGTGCCATTGAAACCGTTCTGTTGACTATTTTCAGCATGCCGCCGCCAGCGAGCATTTTGTATTTCACCAGTGCGATGTCGGGCTCAACGCCTGTCGTATCGCAGTCCATCATAAAGCCTATCGTACCTGTCGGGGCAAGGACCGTTACCTGCGAATTGCGGTAGCCGGATTTGATGCCCGCATCGAAAGCGGTATCCCAGGCATTCTTTGCAGCACTTACCATGTAGTCAGGACAGTGTACTTCAGGTAGGTTGTATGCGGCTTCGCGATGCATTCCAATGACCTTGAGCATCGATTCGGAGTTCTGCTGATATTCTGAAAAGGCGCCTTTGAACTCGGCCATTTCGGCACTTACGCAATAAGCTGTTCCGGTAAGTGTCGCGGTGATCGCCGAGGCAAGTGCACGGCCTTCGTCGGAATCGTAAGGCAGCGAAAGTGACATTATCAAACTGCCAAGGTTTGCGTATCCAAGTCCGAGCGGACGGAACTTGTGGCTGTTCTCTGCGATGCGACGCTCGGGGTAACTGCCGTTATCGACAAGAATATCCTGTGCGATGATATATATTCGGATGGCCTTCTTGAAACCTTCCAGATCGAATGAACCATCATCGTTCCTGAACTTCATCAGGTTAAGCGAAGCGAGGTTACAGGCAGAGTCGTTAATAAACATATACTCGCTGCACGGATTGGAAGCATTGATCGGCCCGGAACTCGGGCAGGTGTGCCACTTGTTAATGGTGCTGTGGTACTGAACTCCGGGATCGCCGCAAACTCGTGTACCTTCGGCGATAAGATCCAAAAGCTCGCGAGCGGAATACTCGTCCATCTTCTCGCCGTTTGTAACGCTGTAAGTCGACCACTTTTCATCGGCCTTAACCGCTTCCATAAACTCATCTGTAATGCGAACGGACAAGTTTGCGTTCTGGAACATTACCGAGTTGTAGGCTTCGCTGTTAAGATCTCCGCCATAGCCCTGTTCGATCAGGGCCCAGGCCTTTTTCTCTTCTTCTGTCTTGCAGGTTATGAAGTCCTTGATATCCGGGTGGTCGATCATCAGCGACTGCATTTTTGCGGCACGTCTGGTTTTGCCGCCTGATTTAATCACCCCTGCTATCTGGTCGAATACACGCATGAAACTTAACGGGCCGGAAGGTTTTCCACCGCCTGAAAGTTTTTCGCGGCTGCTTCGCAACGTCGACAGATCTGTGCCTGTGCCGGAACCGTGCTTAAAGAGCATGGCTTCGCTTTTTGCAAGCCGCATTATATCGTCCATCGAATCTTCTACGGACTGGATGAAACAAGCCGAAGCCTGTGGGTATTCGTAACTGTTCTTACATGCTACGGCCTGGCCATCTTCGTCGGACCATCGGAAGTTGTGGGCGCTGCCTTCTATGCCGTAGCTTCCGTGGAGGCCTACATTGAACCATACGGGTGAATTGAATGCGCCGTACTGGTTTACGCAAAGCCATGTCAGTTCGCTGTAGAAATCTTCGGCATCCTGGCTTGTTGCGAAGTAGCCGTCCCTTTTACCGCGGTCTGCGATATCTCGGCAAACTCGGTGAACGAGCTGCTTTACGGAGAACTCGCGCTCGCCGGTCTGGACGTCGCCATAGAAATACTTGCTGACAACGACCTTAGTTGCCAGCTGGCTCCAGAAGGCGGGCACCTCTACATTGTTTTGCTCAAAGACAACCTCGCCGGCGTCGCCGCTGATCTTTGCCTGACGTTTTTCCCATTCGATCTGGTCAAATGGGTGGACTTTCGGATCCGAAAAATGCCTTCCTATACTGAGCCGCTTATGGTCAGAATCGTTGGTAGACCCTGACGGCGGCTTCCAGGCCTGAACTCTGGAAGTTTTTGCATCCTCGTTCCTGTTTGGTGTCCTTTCCTCGGTCATCTCTGGCTCCCTCTTTTCGCGATACTAACAATTAACGAACTCTAATAACTACTACCTTAACCCAAATCCCTACACACAAGATATGGTACATGGTGCATAAAAACAACAACATGTAGGTACTTCTTACTACGCAATATAATTGAGGTTGTTTTTTCTTCAAGGACAAATTTCATAAAAGTTTAACATTTTTATTAGTCCTTATGACAGCAGGAGCTACGTTAACGAAAAAAAATAACTCACAGGCGCAGACCGGTCGGATTTTTCGAATGAAACTGCGATCATAAACCCGTTTTTTGGAGAATTTTGCAGCTTTTGGCCGGCATATCTTACCGAAGCCCTTTATTGGCCATACTTTATGGAACTTCTAGTTAAGAGAAACCGAAAATATATATTTTATCTGGAGTTTTGGGAGTACAGTTGTTATGATACTCTTGAATTTTGATTGGACAGGTCCGGCAGTAAACAGGGTATTCACTGATTATTATTAATCGATCGGATGAGAGGTATGATCAAGTTCCAATGCAATAAGTGCGGTTTTGCAAAAGATGTTTCTGATAAATATCTCAACAAACGTGTTCGGTGCCCGAAGTGTCAGGCTCCAAACCTGGTAAGCCAAATACCGAAACAAAAAACTGCCCCCCCACAGAATGCCGCTCGCCCAATAAAAGCTGTACCCGCAAATGATGTATTGCGGTTTAGCTGTCCAAGCTGCGCCCTGAAGGTCAAGGTCAAGTCCGAGTATGCAGGCAAGAGAGTAAGATGCGCCAAATGCAAAAATCCTTTGACAGTACCGGGAGGACAGAAAGCTGAACCTCGCCCAGCAGTTGTGGACGCAGCGTCGGTGCTTCGTGCCGGAAACGAAAGCGCGGACAGGGACGATTTTGGGAGTGATGCGTTCAGCAGGATTGATTCCCTGCTTGCAATGGAACAAAACAGCCAAACGGTTGAACGACCTGAGGGGGACAGAGTAGCACCTGCCGAAGATGAAGCATCAGAAGAAATAAGCCAACCCACCAGCCCTCGCAGAGGAGGAGGCAAGAGCGGCAGTTCGAACACTGTGAAAGCTTTGATTATAAGCGGCAGTATAATCGCGTATTTCTTAGTGATAATCATAATATTCGTTGCGTCTATTGCAAGCAGCGCTAAGGAAATCCAAGCCAATTTTACAGACGCAAAAGTGTTTGCGGCAGGATACATCGAACTGTTGACAGAAGGAAAGTTCGACGAGGCCGCAGAGTTGATGCACATAAAGCTGCAAAATGAGAGTTTGAACCAGAACCTGGAAAAGATATCCGAGTACTTAAACGAAAAGGGATCATTTGATCTTCATACTAAAAGGCACTGTGGTTTTAAAGACGGAGACACGGAAGGTTTTACGTTTAGCTATGCGCCCGCATCGGCAGAACTTTCAAAAGTTACCCTGATATTCGAGTCTTCCGACGAGGGTTTTATTCTGCATGGAATTACAACACAAGATAAATATACGAACAACAAGGATGTAATGTGGGAACGAGGCAACAAAATTCTCGTTCAGACAGAAATCCAGTTATTAAATAAAGCGGGGAACGCTGCATCCTCTCCCGGTATGATCACTGCGATCGTACTTGTATTTATATTTGGTTTATTTATGATCGCAACAATGTACACGGTTTACGAAAAAGCGGGACAACCGGGCTGGGCCATCTTTGTTCCGGCTTACGGCCAATGGATATTAGCTGAGATCGCCGAAAAACCCGGCTGGTGGGGACTTGTTATATTTTTCAGCGGTTTCATACCGTTTGGAGGTGTCATATCTTTCATCTTATCGCTGATCATTGCCATCGGTATAGCGAGAGTATTTGAAAAGGGAATATTGTTTGGGCTGGGCCTGTCCTTTTTGCCCCTTATTTTCTATCCCATCCTTGCGTTTACAGGCGATAAGTTCCAGGGAATGGAATACGGCAGTGCATATTCTTCATATTAAATGGTAGCGCTAAATAGCCGTTTCAAGCCATTTTTTTGCTATCCATTCGTGTGCCCCTGTTTCGGGGTGTACCATGTCGTCTGACCATTTTTCCGGCGGGGTTTCCTGTAGGTCTTTGTTTAGCATTTGCTGGAGGGGAACTAAGATCGCATCGAACTCATCGGCTAGTTTGCGGACGACATCTATGTATGGAGGCAGAGCCCTGAACATCTCATCATTCGTATCGGTGCAGAACATGAAGGGTTCTATCAGGACGAGCCGGCAGTCCAAATCCTCCTTTGCCCGGCTCAGCATTTTCCTGTAGTTTGTTTCGTACTCTTCGGGAAAGACGGCCTGGTTGAGTGTTGACGGCTCGCAGCTGCGCCACAGATCGTTGATACCGATGAGGATACTCAGGGTGTCAGGTTTAATGTCTATACAGTCCGGTTGCCATCGGGCGAGGAGGTCCCGGGTTGTGTTTCCGCTTATGCCGGTGTTTATTATGTTCAGATCCAGCTGGGGATATCTTTCAAGGAGTTCGGCTGCGATGAAGCTTACGTAACCGTTGCCCAGCGAAGAGACGCCAGCTTCGCGGCGGCCGCAATCTGTAATGCTATCGCCGGTAAAAAGTATCGTTTGTCCGGCCTGAAGTTCTATTTTTCTGCCTGTCATTTTATCACTTTCACCTTTATATCTTTGAAGTATACCGTGCTCTTGGGGTCATGTCCCTGTATGGCGAATGTTCCGTGAGACAGTTTTCTGCCCGGCCAGCCTTTGAAGTTTACATCATCTGGTTCGGTATAGTCTACCACTGTCTGTCCGTTTATTTTTACTTCTACGTGTTTGCCTTTTACTATCATATGATGTGTATACCATTCGTTGTCTTTTGCACATACTTCAGAAATTTTTGCGGCATCAACTTTTGCGGCGGCGTATAAACCGCCTGATTTTTGTTTGTCCTTATGAGAGATGTTGACCTGGGATTCGTAGCCTTTCTTTGGCCATCCGTTTTCCTGATACTCCGTGTGGAGATAGATGCCAGAGTTTGAACCTGCAGTTGTCATCACCTGTGCCATAAATTCAAAATCGGTAAAGTCAGCATTTTCCACCGGGCCCGTGTAGAAGAGGTGGCTTCTGCCGTTGCCTACTTTTATCGCACCGTTTTCGATTGTGAAACAGCCCTCTTTTTCGCTGGCCCTCCAACCGGTCAGGTCTTTGCCGTTAAACAAGGACTGCCATCCGTCATCGGTAGACTTTTTGACTGACTCCGTACAACCGGCAAGGCACGCAACACATACAATACATAAAATTAATTTCATCTTACTTTTCATTTTCGTTCTCCATAAATTAAAGTAACTTTCTTAAAACTGCCATTAGTGTTTTTGGTTCGAAGTAGTTTTTTTCCAGGTGAAGATATACCGTTGTCTTGTCTGGTACCCTCACCTTGCCCGGCGCCCGTGCGAAAAGATCCGTAACTCCTTCGTGGGTTTCGAATGAAAAGATCAGGTCATTGTTCTGGACGATTATGCTTTTTATTTCATGCTTTGAAGCACGGACGCGAATGTCGGTCAGGTCAAGCAGTACCATCACCTGTTCCGGGACCGGGCCAAAGAGATCCGTCAACTCTTCCTGCATCATCCGAAGGTCCTGCGGATCTTTCGTTAAAGCGATACGACGATAAACATCCATCCGCTGACGGTCGGAGGGGATGTAGCTTTTTGGAATATACGTCGAAAACCCAAGGTCTATGATCGCACCTGCCGGTTTTTCAACAGGTTCGTTCTTTAATCTCTTAACCGCATCGGAGAGCAAACGGCAGTACATCTCATAGCCGACCGTATTGATATGTCCGGACTGTTCGGAGCCGAGGATATTGCCTGCTCCGCGTATCTCAAGGTCCCGAAGTGCAATTCGGAAACCTGCTCCAAGCTGTGAGTATTCCTCGATCGCCTTTAGGCGTTTAGCGGCAATGGGAGTCACCGATCGCGTAACCGGCAGAAGCATGTATGCGTATGCGCGGTGTTTGTATCTGCCCACTCGCCCCCTGAGCTGGTGAAGCTGGGCAAGACCGAAGCGGTCGGCGTCGTTGATTATCATTGTGTTGGCATTGGGGATATCAAGGCCGGATTCTATTATGGTCGAGCACACGAGGATATCGATCCTGCCGCGAACGAAATCTACCATCGCTTTTTCGAGTTGAGACTTTGGCATCTGTCCGTGTGCGACGGTGATCTTTACCTTGGGGTCGTTTACAATTTTGGCAAGTTCCGCTGCCATGCGGGCGATGCTCTGGACGCGGTTGTGCAGGAAAAATATCTGCCCTTCGCGGTTCAGTTCGCGCATTATCGCATTGCGGATCGTCTCTTTGTCATAACGGCAAACTTTTGTAACGATACTGCGGCGATCCATCGGTGCGGTTGTCAGCGAGCTTATGTCTCGCAGGCCGAGCATCGAAAGGTGCAGCGTGCGCGGGATGGGCGTGGCCGTCATGGTAAGGACGTCGACGTTTGCGCGGAATCTCTTTAGCCTTTCCTTGTGAGCGACGCCAAACCGCTGTTCTTCGTCGATGATGAGCAGGCCGAGATCGCGGAAGCCCACGTCCTTGCTGAGCAGACGGTGTGTTCCGATGAGGATATCGACCTTGCCCTGTTTTGCGCGTGTGGTTATTTCTTTCACTTTTTTTGCGGTGACAAACCGGTTCAAAACTTCGACCGTTATCGGGAAATCCGCGAAACGTTCGGCAAAGGTTTGACCGTGCTGGACACAGAGGATAGTTGTTGGAACGAGAATAGCAACCTGCTTGCCGGATTCGATCGCTTTAAAAGCCGTGCGCATGGCAAGCTCTGTTTTGCCGTATCCAACATCGCCGCAAAGAAGCCGATCCATTGGCCGCGGTTGGATCATATCGTTTTTCAACTGGTCGACACAGGTCAGTTGGTCGGCGGTTTCCTGGTAAAGAAAAGACTCTTCAAATTCTTTTTGCCAGATCGTATCTTCGGCAAACGCGAAACCGCCGAGACTTTCGCGTTTTGCCTGTATCTCCAGCAATTCTTCGGCGAGTTCCTGGACACCTTCGGCAACTTTGCGTTTCTGGTTTTCCCATTTCTTCGAGCCCAGCGTACTTAGCTTCGGTCGTTTGGGCAGCGAACCGATGTATTTTTGAACCAGGTGTATCTTATGAACGGGCACATGGATCAGTGCCTTGGCTGCATATTCGATGGTGAGATATTCACTTACGCTTTCGTTTTTGGTAATAGTATCAATGCCGATGAATTTGCCGATGCCGTAAGAGATGTGTACGACGTAGTCGCCTTTTTGCAGGTCAACCAGACTTTCGACCGGTGTTGTCGCCCGTATTTTTCGGATACGTCTTCGTGTTGCATGCTGGCCGAATATCTCATGATGTGCGACGACTATTGTGTTCAGAGAGTTTATAATAAAACCCTGGCGGATAAAACCGAGGGGAAGTTTCAGATTCGGCGGCAATTTGCCTGCCGTATCTTCGATGATCTCCGTGATACGTTTTACCTCGGCGGTGTTCTCGCAGAAG
>DAOVIC010000121.1 GCA_030671565.1 Anaerohalosphaeraceae bacterium | reverse complement strand
TTATCGGCTTGACGACGGCCCTGTCACCAGTTTTTTCAATCCATTCCAACACCGTTTCTGCCCGGGTCTCTTTCTCAAAAAGCAGATGCCGCGGTACATTGAGGCCTGATTTTGCGAATATCTCTTTGCTGATAACCTTATCAAACGCGTTGCGGCTTGCCTCAGGCCCCGAACCGGTATAGGTAAGTTTTTTTTCCTCGAGAATATGCTGGAGTTGTCCATCCTCACCGAATTCGCCGTGAAGTGCCAGAAAGAAAACATCGATACTCGTATCGTCGAGGATGCTCATGTCAGACGGGTGAATATCTGCTTCGACCGTTTCAAATCCGCTTTGCCTGACAGCTTCGGCAACATTTGCACCGCTGCTGAGGCTAACCTCCCGTTCGTGACCGATCCCACCCATCAAAACCGCCACTTTCAAATTGTTATCTATGGGCATAAAAAAATCCCGATCCCAAATTTCAGATCGTGCTGACTTACCATTTCACTAAATTATTTAATAAAACCGTTTCGCCGAAGGCAAATCCACCGCTCCTGCCTCTTTCTTTACCATATTTCAAGTTCGAGATCGAGCGCGATGCCATTTTTTTCTTCGACTCGCTGCTGAATGGCGCTGATGAGCTTCTTGATATCCGAAGCGGTGCATCCTTTATGCGCGGTGATAAAGTTGGCGTGTTTTTCGCTGACCTCCGCAGCGCCGACCTTTAGATTCTTAAGTCCAGCACGATCGATGATGGCACCTGCGGAAAGTCCTCTCGGGTTTTTGAAAATGCAACCGGAGTTCCTGGAGTTCAACGGCTGAGAGTTTTTCTTGTATATCCATATTTCCTTCGTCGTCCGAAGCAGTTGCTCCGGATCCGATTCGAACAGCTTTATCTGGGCTGACAAAATCACCTTGGCCGTTATATTCGTCCACCTATAGTCAAATGCCAGTTCCGGTTTCGCTTTTTCAAAGACGTTACCCTCTTTGTCCATCACGGTCACCTTTTCGACCGACGCGCCGATATCGCCGAACCTTCCGCCTGCGTTCATCTTGATGGCTCCGCCGATACAACCGGGGATCCCCGTCAGCGTTTCGATCCCGCCAAGCCCTTTACGGACACAATCCAGCACAAGCTTGCTAAGGCTCACACCGCAAAACGCGGTAAGTGTTTCACCTTCAAAGCTGACCTTACCGAAATCCCCGCCTTCGAGTTTGATGACCATGCCCTTGACACCGTCATCGCTGATCAGCAGGTTCGACCCTTCGCCCAGAATACGCACCGGGATACCGTTCTCATTACATCGGGTGACGATGTCTTTTAGCTGATCGACCGTTTGAGGTTTCGCAAAGTAATCGGCTTTTCCACCGATCCCGAAGCATGTGAAACTCGCCAGCGGCGAATCATTTTCGACTACATCTTCCAAGCCATTGAATATATTCATCTGCTACCTTCCAAATATCTCCGGCACCCATAGTAACCACAAGGTCGCCGGTCGTGACATGTTCTTTAAGGTGATCGCAAATCCCGTCAAAATCGTCAATAAAAACCGCCTGACATTCCTGCTCGCAGATCTTGTCAACCAGCACCTGTGCATTGATCTGCTTACGGGCCGCAGCCGTATCCCGGACAAAATATATCTCCGGAACTATAGTTATATCGGCAAGCTTAAAGCTTTCCGCGAAATCATCAAGTAAAAACCGGGTTCGGCTGTACTGATGCGGCTGAAAAACGCAAATAACCCGTTTTGGCTCGTATCTTTGCCGGATCGCACCAAGCGAAGCCCTGATTTCGGTAGGGTGATGGGCATAGTCATCCAGGATCGTTATCCCCTGCAGCTGCCCCTTAAACATGAGCCGCCTGTCGATTCCGGTAAACTTATCCAGCAATTCCAGTACTGTTTCAGCTTCCAGACCAGCCGTCACCGCCGCTGCAATCACCGCCAAAGCATTCATGATATTATGCTCACCGCCCAGCGAAATACTCGTCCGACCAAGAAGTTTACCGCCGTAAAATACATCGAAAGAATATTTCCGGCTGATCAGTTCTACGTTATGAGCTGAAAAATCGCAATTCCAGTCCAGCCCGAAAGTAACGCACTTACACTTACCCTCGATCCGTTTTAGAACTTCCGCCGAATTACGATCGCCCCCGTTAACGATCACAGTCCCGCCATCGGTAACACCCTTGGCAAAATCTACAAAAGCATCGACAATATCGTCCTCGTCCCTGTAATAATCCAGGTGGTCCTGCTCAATATTCAGTATCACCGCGATATTCGGATGCAGATTCAAAAAGCTCCGGTCATACTCACAGGCCTCGGCAATAAAAACGTTTCCCTCACCGACCCCGCTGGAATCGGCAAGCTGCCCGATTTCCGCTCCAACGATAAAATTCGGCGATTGGCCCGCCCGATCCAGCAAAAAAGAAAGCCATCCGCTCGTAGTGCTTTTCCCATGCGTACCCGCAAAAGCTATCCCCTCATAACCATCCATGATCGCCCCAAGCATCTCAGCGTACTTAAGGACCCTGCACCCGCTTTCGATCGCAGCCTCGTATTCCGCATTTTCCGCCTTGATCGCAGCCGACATCACAACAGCTTCATACGAACCATTGATATTTTCAGCAGAATGGCCAATAGAAACCTTCGCCCCCAGTTTGCGAAGATGCCCGACAACAACGCTATCCTCCATATCGGAACCCGTTACAACACAGCCGTTACGAAGCAAAAGCTTCGCAAGACCGCTCATACCGATCCCGCCGATTCCAATAAAATGATACTCTTTACCAGGATGAACCATAAAACAAAAAACCCCGATCCGTCAAAAAAAAACACCCGCTAAATCCTTTCCTCTACTATACAACCATAAACAAAATCCTTCAAATCAATTCCACCAAATTAGCAGGCCCGATCACCCATTTTTTGTGAATACATTCACGAACTCCATTTTTTTCCGGACAATTTTTAAATCTGCAAAACACACGGAAAAAACTCGACATTCCAGCCATTTATGGTATGATACCAGCCAGAGTGGTAAATAATCGGAGTATTAAATAAGAGGGGTGTTAAATAAAAGCAGTGGGCACTCTGAATAACTTACAATTTAACCGTTACGTATGGCCTAATCTACCGGCGAACAGTTTTTCAGGATACCCAAATTAAATTAGACCAAAGACAATAAAATGAAAATACTCGCACTCGAACCATATTACGGCGGAAGTCACAAAGCCTTTCTTGATGGCTGGCAGGCATTAAGCGCCCACGACTGGACGCTGCTTACCCTCCCCGCAAACAAGTGGAAGTGGCGAATGAGAATCGCCGCCATAACCTTCGCCGACCAGACGAACGAACTTGTAAAGTCAGGCTGCATGCCCGATGCGATATTCTGTTCTGACATGCTGAACGTCGCAGAATTCAAGGGCCTTGCAGACCCTTGCCTGAATAATGTCCCGCTGGTCGTCTACTTCCACGAAAACCAGATCACATACCCCACCCAGGTCGAAAGCGAACGCGACTACCAGTTCGTCGCCACAAACATGACCACCGCCCTCGCTGCCGATGCTATCTGGTTCAACTCCGAATTCCACCGTGACGAATTCCTCGAAGCGCTTGCAAATTTCATAAAGATCATCCCCAACGAAAAACCGGCAAACATAATAGAATGCATCGCGGAAAAATCCACGGTCCACCCGCCGCCCATAACACCGATCGCCTCTGACATAAAGCCGGACGAAAACCGCGGCGGCCCCTTACGAATCCTGTGGGCAGGACGATGGGAGCATGACAAAAACCCGGAAGATTTTTTCGAAGCTCTAAAGAACGTAAAAGAAAAGGGTATAGATTTCCGCCTCAGCGTGATCGGAGAAAACTACCGCAATTCGCCAAAGGTTTTCGATTGGGCCAAAGAACACCTCGCAGCCAATATCGACCGCTGGGGGTACCAGAAAAGCCGAGCCGAATATGAAAAAGCATTGTCCGATGCTGACGTCATAGTCTCAACCGCAAATCACGAATTCTTCGGCATAAGCGTCGTAGAAGCCATCTCCGCCGGCGCCTACCCCATCCTGCCAAACCGTCTGGCATACCCAGAGATCGTATCCCGAATTGACGCCCCGGATAAATTCCTGTACGATGGTACGGTAAACGGCCTGACCGCAAAGATCACCAAAGCTGCGAACGAACACAAAGAAGGCAAACTCTGGCACTCAAACCCTAAAGCCGGTAAAATAGCAATGCAGCGGTTCGAATGGAAAAAACTGGCCCCCAAAATGGATGACCAGATACAGGAATTATGTAAATGAACAAAAAAGCAGAACTACTGGCCCCAGCCGGCAACCTGGAAAAGCTCAAGTGGGCAATAGCCTACGGCGCAGACGCCGTATACTTCGGCACAGAATTCGGTTCGCTAAGAAGTTTTGCGGGCAACTTCAGTCTCGATGACGCGGCAACCGGCATAGACCTACTCCACAAAAAAAACAAAAAGGCATACGTCACCCTAAACATCTACCCATTCTCCCGGGAATACGCACGCTTGTCTGAAATTGCAGGAAAGCTCGACGACATGGGAGCAGACGCCTTCATCGTCGCAGACATAGGTGTCCTCGCCGAACTAAAAAAACTCGGCCTAAAAGCAGACCTCCACATAAGCACACAGGCAAACACAACCAGCTACCAGTCGGTCCTTGCATACAAACAGCTCGGAGCAAAACGAGTAAACCTGGCAAGGGAACTTTCACTGGATCAAATAAAAGAAATCCAGCAGCATGTAAGCGGCAAGATCGAAACCGAAGTATTCATTCACGGCGCGGTATGTTTTTCATATTCCGGCAGATGCGCGATAAGCGACTACCTCACCGGTTTCTCAGCAAATCGCGGCGAATGCAAACATCCATGCCGATGGGAATATTCGCTCGTCGAACAAAAACGACCCGGAGAATACATGCCCGTCTTCGAAGACGAAAGGGGCCTCTATTTTTTCAACAACAAGGACCTTGCACTTTTCCCATTCGTAAGACCCCTCGCAGATGCGGGCGTAAACTCCTTCAAGATAGAAGGGCGTATGAAAGCCATTCACTACATCGCATCGGTGGTCTCTTTCTACCGACAGGTAATAGACGGCAGAGATTTCACCGTAGAAGAAGGTTTCGATCTTTTAGGTCGGGTGCCAAACCGGGGTTATTCGTACGGATTCATGAAAGGCAGCATAACACCCGAAGACTATTCGATCGGCCAAAGCCTCTCCCAGGCCGAATCCATTTTCGTCGGCAATGTACTCGCAGAAAAAATTGACGGTAAGACAGTGGTAGAAGTGCGA
>DAOVIC010000113.1 GCA_030671565.1 Anaerohalosphaeraceae bacterium | reverse complement strand
TCGCCTTTGCGGAGGTGTTTAGCCTGAGGTCCACGCAGTGGAGCTTGAGATTGTCATGTAGAAGGGAAGCTATTTCGGGGTCGACGGGGGCGAAGACCTGGGGGAGTAGTTCTACTATGCTTACATCGACGTTGCGGGTGCGGAGGGCTTCTGCCATTTCGAGGCCTATGTATCCTGCTCCTATTACCACTGCGCGGGAGGGCTTATGCTTGTCTACGCGTACCTTTATGGCGTCCATGTCTTCGATATTGCGAAGTGTGAAGACGCCGGGCAAATCTGCGCCCGTTATTGGCGGTACTATTGGTGCGGCACCCGGGCTTAGGACCAGATAGTCGTAGGATTCTGTGTATTCTTCGTTTGTTTCGAGATCGCGGGCAGTGAGCATTTTATTTTCGCGGTCTATGCCGATAACTTCGGTGCGTGTTCTTACGTCTATATTAAAACGGTTTTTCATGGCAGCAGGAGTCTGGACGAGAAGGCAGTCTTTCTCGGGGATGATCTCACCGATATGGTAAGGCAGACCGCAGTTTGCGAAGGATATGTGCCGGGTTCTTTCAAAGAGTATTATTTCAGCTTCTTCTGAGAGTCGGCGTGCGCGAGCAGCGGCGGAAGCTCCACCGGCTACGCCTCCTACTATCAGTATACGTTTCTTGTCGTTCATTTTTTGCTCCGTAAAGATTTGGGTTTGTTTGACATATTACCGTTTTCCGCAGTTTTTGCTTATGCATTTCAGCAATGATGGCAATTGCGGGGATTTTATTTTGTAGAAAACTGTTTTTCCTCTTCTTTCACTTGTCAGCAGGTCATGCCCTCTAAGCAGGCGGAGGTGTTCACAGGCCTGGTTTGGCGTTGTCTGGCATAGATCGGCGATCTCGTGGACGGGAAATTCGCCTTGCATGAGGACGTTTACAATACGCAAACGTACCGGATGTGCCATGATTTTCAGGCAGTCGGCGGCCATTTCAAGCATCTCAAACGGCATGAGGTCGAGTTTTTTAGTAATTTCCGGGTTCATACGCTTTCCTTTCACATATCAATATATCGAGATGTCACGATATGTTCAAGTGTTTTTTTGAGAAATTGTGATTTTTTGCTGTTTGTCGATTATTTTGGCATTGTGTTTGTTTCCCGGGCCGGTGCTGGGGTGCGGAAGTGTTTGGACGGGTTTTAATACATACGTACCAGTTCTGTAAGCTTGCAACTACATGTTCTGTAACGGCTTATATCGATAAAGCGACGAGGTGTAATGTCAACGGCATCGGGACAATGCGCTACGGCTGGAAACCAGCATTTTAAGGTTTGCATTCTCGTAACGAATCTGGTATTTTAATTCATCGTAAGCAGGTCACAAAAGAGAGGGTGATACCCTGCCCTCGCCTACTAAACACATCAGAACGGAGACAAGAGCATGAGCGGTATTTTCGGTGTTGTTTCAAAAGACGATTGTTCCGAAACTCTCTTTTATGGTACTGACTACCATTCTCATTTGGGAACAGAGTATGGCGGCATGGCAGTCCTTGGGAAGGATTTCATGCGACAAATCCATGCGCTTAACCAGAGTCAGTTCAAGTCGAAATTCTTTAATGATTACAAAAAGATGCAGGGTAACAAAGGTATTGGCGTTGTCAGTGCGTTAGATGAGCAACCGATCTATTTGAACTCCAAGTTCGGTCCTTTTTGTCTTGCTACAAACGGAATAGTAGAAAATGAAGACGATTTAACTGCGGCATTGCTGGAAAAAGGCATCTCTTTCAGCGAAGTCAGCAAAAAAACCGTCAACACTACGGAACTTATCGCAAAACTGATCAACCAGGGCACCGATCTGATAAATGGCATAGAGAAGATGTTTAATGCGATCGATGGGTCGTGCTCGCTGCTGTTGTTAAATCGGTCGGGTATCTATGCTGCCCGAGACAGGTTTGGTTATACTCCGCTTATAATCGGAAAAAGGGATGGTGCCTGGGCGGTGACGAGCGAGACATCGGCATTCCACAACCTCGATTTTGAAGTGGTTAAGTACCTGGAGCCCGGCGAGATCGTTCTACTCAGTGAAGACGGTATAATCCAAAGAAAGCCCGGCGTATCAAGGACCAATCAGATATGCACATTTCTGTGGATTTATACGGGATTTCCGGCATCGAACTATGAAGGTATTAACGCAGAAATTGTAAGAGAAAAATGCGGTCGCAGTCTTGCAAAATACGACACGAATATTGAGGTCGACGTTGTCGCAGGCGTTCCCGATTCAGGATTGCCACACGGTCTTGGATATGCAATGGAATCCGGCAAACCATTTCGACGGCCGCTTGTGAAATACACACCGGGTTACGGCAGGAGTTATACCCCCCCATCTCAGCACACTCGCGACCTCATTGCAAAGATGAAGCTTATTCCCATCAAAGAAGTAATCGAAGGCAACCGGCTCGTTCTCTGCGAAGATTCTATCGTTCGCGGAACACAGTTGAAGAATTTCACTATAAGCAAACTATGGGATTGCGGCGCTAAAGAGATCCACGTACGACCGGCCAGTCCGCCATTGATGTTTCCCTGCAAGTTCAACCTGTCGACGCGTTCCATTCACGAATTGGTTGCACGAAAAGCTATCCGAAGTATTGAGGGGCATGACGTGCAGGATATTTCTGCGTATGTCGATCATACCAGCGAGAAATACAAACAGATGATCGAATGGATCAACCGGGATATAGCTGCAACAACGCTGCGATACCAAACAGTAGATGATATGGTCGAGGCGATCGGGATACCGAGAGAAAAACTCTGCCTGTATTGCTGGACAGGCGAGTGTCCAAAAAGCTGCACAAAAAAGTCGAAATTCAGTATCACGGAAGCTAAAAAAACACCGAGAAAGAAAGCTAAAAAAGACGCGACATCGCAAAAAGGGCTGTGGTAACTATCTTAAGGGAACCTCTAAAGCTCTTGTTGTTGTATAGGCTTGTTTGGTGTCTGAGGTTATTTTGATCGCAGGGAGGCACTCCGAAGATCAGGCTTAAGTTGCATAATGCCACCTGTCGTTGAAATCCATAATACAGTTTACCCCCTGCTGTTATAATGTTTACTCAAACTGACCGAATGGCCCGTTTGCAAATTCAAAACAGAAGATTATAAAGAAATGAGAGCTTTATGAAAAATGAATTGCTTTGCCTGGTGCTGGTTTTGTTTTTTGCGGGTTTTGGTTTTGGCGGTGCTGTTGAAGATATGGAATCATCGTCAGTTAAGGGCGGGCTGGTCGTTCATATCGGATGCGGCGCGGGGACGGAGACGTGCAAGCTTTTGGTTAACGACCGATACATTGTCCAGGGACTCGATGTAAGTGAGGACAATGTGCAGGAGGCCAGGAGGAATATCCGCGGGGCGGGGATTTATGGTAAGGTGACCGCTTATCGTTTTGACGGGAAGAGTCTTCCTTATGTCGATAACCTTGTGAACCTGATCGTCTCGAACGGTAAGTGCGATGTTTCGAAAGAGGAAATTCTTCGTGTGCTTGCTCCGTCAGGTGTAGCATTTGTTAACGGTGAAAAAATCGTCAAACCGTGGCCGGACGATATCGACGAATGGAACCATTTTCTGAACAATTCTGACAATAACGCCGTCGCTAAAGACCGTACGATAAAGGCTCCACGGTCAATACAGTGGGTCGGGCCGCCTAAATGGGGCAGAAGCCATGAAGAGCTTGCCAGTCTCAGCACGACGGTGTCGGCGAAGGGTCGTGTATTCTTTATCGTCGACGAAGCTCCGCTGGCGTCTATCCGCTATGACGGTCAATGGAAGCTGATCGCCCGCGACGCGTTCAACGGTAAGCTGCTCTGGAAAAAGGCTATCGGCAACTGGAACGATCATCTTCGTCACTTCCGGTCCGGTCCGCTGCATCTGCCGAGGCGGCTGGCTGCCGTTGGCGACCGCGTTTATGTAACACTCGGTCTGGACGCAAAGGTAATCTGTCTGGACGGGGCAACGGGCGAAACTATACGTCAATACGACGGGACCGAGAACACCGAAGAGATACTTGTCGACAACGGTATACTGTACGCGGTAGTAGGTAGCTCGGAAGTTTACCGCACCGGCGGCGGCCTGCATATGCGAGGCGAACCGGAAGCGACAGATTTTAGATTTATAACCGCTATAGATACTCAAACCGGCAAAAGGCTCTGGAAGGCAGAATGTGCCGACAACGAATTTCTTCTGCCTGTCTCGCTTACGGTCAAAGGTGAAAGCGTTTATTATCAGAGCACCGGCGGCGTAATCCGTCTGGATGCTGAAAGCGGCAAAGAGATATGGAAACAGCCGAGGCTTACCCCGAAACTCAGGATGTCGTTTTCCGGACCGACGATCGTTGCGACCGATGAAGTTTTGCTCTGTGCGGACCGATCGGCGAAACCGGACAACACCGCCGCAGGCGAAATCAAATGGGGCGTACACGGCTGGAACGAAGACGGATACCCTCGCAAGGGCAAAAGCGTACTGCGGGCATACGCCGTTAAAGACGGCAAAGAACTGTGGTCCGTCGCCTGCGGGGAAAACTACAACGCCGCGGTAGATATCTTCGTTGTCGGCGATAGCGTCTGGGTGGGCAGCAACTATAAAAGCTATGACCTAAAGACAGGTAAGCTGCTTAAAGAACTTAAGTGGCAAGGCGACGCCGTGGGGATGGGCCATCACCGATGCTATCGAAACAAGGCCAACGAAGAATTCATCTTCACGGGCAGAAGCGGGATAGAAATGGTGAGCCTGGAAAAGGGGTGGCAAGGCAACAACAGCTGGATCCGGGGGACATGCCAGTACGGCATAATGCCGGCAAACGGCTTGCTGTATGCACCGCCGGACGCATGCGCGTGCTTTTCGAAAGTTAAGGTTTCAGGATTTTTCGCCATCGCCGGCCACAGGGGTCAAGACGGCACGATGGCATTGCCCGAAAAACCGGTACTGGAAAAGGGGCCTGCATACGGAAAAGTTGCAGCGTCAAAAACATCCGCCGCTGACTGGCCGATGCATAGAAACAATCCCGCCCGATCCGGCGCGGTAAACACAACCGTCCCGGATTCACTTAGCAGAAAATGGTCAACAATTCTCGGCGGTAAACTTACTCAGCCGGTTAGCACAAACGGCAAGGTCTTTGTCGCGTCAAGCGATGAGCACACTGTCTATGCCCTCAGCGAAAAAACCGGCAAAAAGATTTGGGCCTACACCGCCGGGGGAAGGATCGACAGTTCGCCAACACTGTACAAAGGGATGGCACTGTTCGGTTCTGCAGACGGATGGATTTATGCGCTGGATGCGGCCAACGGCGAGCTTGCATGGCGTTTTCGGGCGGCAGCCAATGACTGGCAGGTCGGCGTTTACGATCAGCTCGAATCTGTCTGGCCCGTTCACGGTACGGTACTCGTTCAAAACGACACTATCTATGTAACCGCGGGCCGCTCGACGTATCTTGACTGCGGAATGATAATGTATCGGCTTGATCCTGTGACCGGGGCCGAAATCTCGAAAACAGTTGTTTACGACATCGACCCTGTAACCGACGCCCAGACAGGCGACGAACACAAAGGCAGCGGTGACATGGAAGGAGCAACCACCGACATACTCTCGGGCGACGGCAGAGGCGTCTTTATGAAACATCTGAACTTCGACGCATCAGGCAAACTAACCAAAGAGCGAAAACCGCACCTGTTCTCCGTAACCGGCATGCTCGATGAAGAGTGGTTCGTCCGGTCATACTGGCTCGTTGGAGACGATGCCGGCAGCGGCTGGGGAAAGTGGGCAAGAGCTGCTAATATAAGTCCATCCGGAAAAATATTAAGTTTCGACGATGATAACGTATATGGATATGGGCGCATAGAAATAGCGGGAGGTCCTGCCGGTCACACAAAAAACAATT
>DAOVIC010000034.1 GCA_030671565.1 Anaerohalosphaeraceae bacterium | reverse complement strand
GAACTTGTCGAGCAGCTACAGGCTAAAGGTAAGGGTTTGATGAAAACGGCATCGATCACTACGGGGCTTCCCGATGTGGTTCCCCGTACGATAATTCTTGCGTGCCTGACAAACAGTCTGCCCGATGGCGTATCGCTGCTTGATCTCAAAATAAGAGACAAAGCTGTTGTTGCAGCGGTTGTCGAGGAAAAAAGTAAAACACAGTACCAGGCTGCGAGCGCGGCTTTGTCGAAGTCGTCAGAAAACGATGCTGCATCTGTCAGGCTGGTCAATACTTTTATTGACATAACGGGGATCGCACCCAGCGATATCGAAGTTGCCAAGTATATCGCAAATATAGGCAATTCTTTTTTGCTGGACAGCGTCGGACTTGTCGAATCCAAAGAGCATGTGATCGATGAGGTTAAGTTTCGCCAGTTCAAACTTCAGGCGGTGATGAATCGTCGGGAGAAACTGACGAGCGATGAGGTTAGGAAGCTTAGGTCAAAGCGTAAGGAAAGTCTGTAATCCATAAACTCAGAGGTGGCTTTGCCGGTGTGATCGGCTGGAGAAAATAAAAATGAAAAGCAATCAGATAAGAGTGATTTTCTTTGTTTTGCTGATCGGGCTTGTGTATGTTTCGCATGTATTCATGATCAAGCCTGCGAATGCGGATCTTAGTCGTCAACAGGCACAAGTTGCCGAGAGTATGGCTAAGCTGCGTCAGCTTGAGTCGGCACCTGCTGCGATAGAGGATCTTCGGAAACAGCTTGCGGAACTTGAAGACGGTATTAAGCTTCTTGAAAGCAAGCTTCCTGACGAAAGTGAGATCCATACCGTTCTTGAAAATGTTACGGTGATAGCGTTGCAGGAGGGGCTTGTTCCCAAGACTATTCGTACTCTCAAGCCTAAAAACAATAACGGTTATATCGAACAGCCTTTGAAAATGGAACTTCACGGCGATTTCGAATCTTATTATTCATTTCTTCTGGCATTGGAAAAACTTGACCGTATTACTAATATTCCCGAACTTATCATCAAAAAAAAATCGAAGCTTGACGGTCAAATGGAGGCGATATTTGTAGTGAACATATTTTTCCAGGATTCACAGGTGTAGCTTAGCCGGCGAATTTGCCGTTAATTTTAAGGGAACGAACGATGATGTCATTTATGCGTCAAGATAGTGAAAAAGAGGTAAGGTCGGCGGACGGTCAGAAAGGCGGCGATGTTTCGGGTCGGGTTGGCGACCGTCAAGAGGATTACCTCCTTCCCAGCAATAATATGAAGAGCGTCAATCGCAATACGATAGTGCTTACGGTGCTTTTTGCGGCAGGGATCTTGTTATTGGTTTTTATGATCAAGAGGGTAAATCCTTCGGTAGCCAATGCGGCAATTACAGATGAAGCATTGCAGATAGAAAGTGCGGTTGCAAGTCTTACCGGAATACGGGCGGAAATGGGCGGTAAACTTAGCGAAGTAGTCAGGAAGGTATCGAGTCTTTCCGATATTGACCAGGTTGAGGTCACGGAGTTGCAAAAAAATCCTTTCCGTCATAATTTTTTGGTTGATATTGGCGGAATTGAGTTTGATATGGGTGAAAATAAATTTCAGAAATCTTCCGGTCAGAAGATCGGCACGAAAGGCGTTTCTCTTCGGTTGTGGACCATCACGTCTTCTGAGAAGGGTCGAAGCTGTATGATAAACGATGAGATACTTTACGAAGGCGATAGCATATCCGGTCTTCGTGTAAAGCGGATAGGGGATGATTTTGTGGAGCTGTCGTCGAATGGAGCACGCGTTTTGCTGAGGATGTCTAAATGAAGCTTCCCTTTATACATACTGATAAAGCCGAACCTGTCGCAAGCGATGCCTGCGAGAAGGAAAACTGTGTCGATTCGACGCTGATGCGCGGGCTTAGCAGCCTTTATTCTCCTGAGAGCAACCCTTCCTGTTATAGCAGAGATGTCGCAGATGTTCTGCAGGAAATGGGGAAGCTGTCGGCTGAGCAAATGGAAGAAATTCGAAATGACAGTCAGGTCAAAAAAACAGGCGATATCGATAAGTTCATTATCGGCAGATCCATGGTCGATAAGCTGGATATTCTTAAGGCAAAGGCGATACTATGCGGTCTTGAGTTTAAGCATATCGAGGTTGGTGATGTTGAAGAGGCGGCGTTTGATCGACTTGGTATTGGGTATGTAAGGTCCAACCATGTCATGCCCGTGTCAGAGAAAGAGGGCATTCTCGTTGTTGCTACGAGTCGGCCCGAAGATTTTTTTGCAACCGATGATGTGATGCGTCAAACAGGTTTAACGGTCGAAATGGTCGCATGTTCGCAGGACGATATCGATGCTGTTTGCGATGAGCTTGAAAGTGCCAACGTCGACTATGATTTTGACGAGATCATCAGCGATATGGCGGAGATCGAAGTTGTTCAGGGTGAAGAGGAAGAAAGCGAAGACCTCGAAAAAAGCGCCGGTAGTTCACCTGTCATCAAATTCGTAAACTACCTTATAACTCACGCCATTCAAGAGGGCGCAAGCGATATTCATATCGAGCCCAAGGAAAAATATACGAAGATACGCCAGCGGATCGACGGTGTACTTTTTGAATCGAAAGAGGCACCTGCAAAGATGCATCCCTCGATCATTTCACGTTTGAAGATCATGGCGAACCTTGATATATCTGAACGTCGTCTTCCTCAGGACGGCAAAATATCGGTGATAATGAACTCTCGCGGGATCGATCTTCGGGTTTCAATTCTGCCTACAAGCCACGGCGAAAAGGCGGTTATCCGGGTGCTGGACAGCAAATCGATAATGCGCGGTCTTGATCATTCGGGGATGGAAGGCGAGTCTCTTGAAGCCTTTCGCAGTCAGATAGATCAACCTCATGGTATTCTTCTGGTTACCGGTCCTACCGGTTCCGGTAAAAGTACTACTTTGTATTCCGCACTTGGCGAGATGAACAGTTCGTCTTTGAATGTTTCTACGGTAGAGGATCCCGTTGAATACGATCTGGAGTTTTGTAATCAGGTTCAGATCAATGAGAGGACGGGTCTGACTTTTGCGTCGTCGCTTAGAAGCCTTCTGAGGCAGGATCCCGACATAATCATGATAGGTGAAATACGTGACAGTGAGACTGCGCGTATCGCGGTTCAGGCTGCGCTTACGGGGCATCTGGTTCTTTCGACTCTTCATACGAATGATGCGCCCAGTACTATTTCAAGGCTTGTCGATATCGGTGTGGAACCCTATCTTATCGCGGCATCTGTTAATGCTGTTTTGGCGCAGCGGCTTGTTCGCAGGGTGTGCAATGACTGCAAGGAAACTTATCATGTTCCTGATAGCATGCGTGCGCATGTTGAGGCGGCGGGGATATCGCTCGATGAGGTCGTCAAGGGTGCCGGGTGCGGTCAATGCAGGCAAAGCGGTTATGCGGGCAGGGCGGGGATATTCGAACTGATGGTAATGGAAGAGAAGTTCAAGGATATTATTAATAGCGATTCATCGCGCGATAATATGGTTCGTGCTTTTGTAGAAAGCGGTTGTGCAACGCTTTTTGACGATGGTATGCGAAAAGTCAAGGAGCAGGTTACGACGATCGAGGAGGTTCTTCGTGTGACGGAAGTTTACGATCGCGGCGAATAAAAGCCGGGGATCGAAAGGGGTTTAGGTATATGATCGCAGGTTAGCAATGTAAAAACAGTTTATTGATTGGGAGTACTATAAGATGATAAATGTGAAATCGATGTTGAAAATGGCAATTGAACGCGGCGCTTCTGACGTTCATGTTAATACAGGTATGCCCCCTATAATGCGAATCCATACACAGCTTGTGGAAATGGATATTCCCGATGTCAATGAAACTGAGGCTAAAGGTATGGTGCTTGACATGACCGGGGCCGACAAATATAAGAAATTCGAGGAGAGTAAGGATCTGGATTTTTCCACGACTATCCCCGATGGACACAGGTTTCGTGTAAACGCACATTTTCAGCGTGACACCATAGCCATATCTTTCAGGGTAATTCCCAACGAGATCCCTGTACTTGAGAGCCTGCATCTTCCCGAGATCGTTTCTGAACTTACCGAACTTCCCCGTGGTCTTGTTCTGGTTACCGGTCATACCGGTTCAGGCAAAAGTACCACTCTTGCTTCGATGGTCGGTCGGATAAACTCAACGTTTAGCAAGCGTATAATTACTCTTGAGGATCCCGTAGAGTATGCTTTGACGAATGACAAGTCGATGATCGAGCAGCGTGAGATCGGTTCGGACTGTACGGACTTTGGGTCAGGGCTTAAACATGTGTTGCGTCAGGATCCCGATATTATCATGGTTGGAGAAATGCGTGATCTTGAGACTACTGGTTCTACGATAACGGCTGCGGAAACGGGTCACCTTGTTTTTTCAACTCTGCATACGGTAAATGCCGCTCAAACGGTTGAAAGGATCATCGATATTTACCCCGGAGGCCAGCAGAATCAGATCCGTGCGATGCTGTCGAATACACTTCAGGCGGTAATTTCACAGACGCTCTTTAAACGTATCGACAAGCCCGGTATGGTTCCCTGTACGGAGATACTGCTTTGTACTTCGGCGGTTCGCAACTGTATTCGTGAGAACCGAATATTTGAAATACCTAACATTATCGAGACATCGAGACGTCTTGGTATGCAGAGTATGGATCACAGCATATCTCAGATGTATGAAAGCGGTTACATATCCAGAGAAGAAGCGGTTTTGCGTTCGTCAAATCCCGCGAAGATGGATAAGCACCTTGCGCCTTCGGCTAATAAGCGTGCGGTTGAAGAGCAACTTGTAAGCTGAGAAATATCTAAGTGTATCAATGAGAGGCGGTGCAAGAATGGCGGTGCTTGAAAAAACTATGGACAGTGCAGGTTTAAAGGGTTCGTCAGTTCAGGAGAATCATCAGAAAGGTTCTGCGCATAATAGCCAGGATTCATATGGCAAAAAGTCAGAGCAGAGCGTGCTTGAGAAGATACTGGCCTTTAAGGTTGAGCAGGGGCCCAACAAAAAAGACATCCTTACTTTTACGAATCAGCTTTCTGTTATGATCAAAGCCGGTATCAGCCTTCAGGAGGCACTTGAGTCGATCGGCGGTCAGATCGAAAAGACAAAATTCAAACGTATCATTCTTGACCTTAAAGATAAGATCGAGTCGGGTCACAGTTTCTCGCAGGCACTTGCCGAACATCCCAAATATTTCGGTAATATTTATGTGAACATGGTAGCTGCGGCTGAAATATCGGGATCTCTAAGCGCTATGCTTCAACAGTTGGCCGATTATCTGGATCAGGAGGCAGAGACGCGTTCGCAGGTTGTCAGCGCAATGGTTTATCCCGCTATCATAGCATTTATGGCGGTGTTCTGTACGTCATTTTTGATGATGTTCGTCCTTCCCCGGTTCCTTACTGTTTTCGAAGGTAAGGAGCATATACTTCCCGTTCCTACCAAAATAGTTATGCATGCAAGCACTTTTATGCGTGGGTATTGGCATGTCAACCTGTTAGGGGCGGTATTGATTTTTACTGGTTTTACTTTTTTCATCAAGACGGATACCGGCGAACGCCTTTGGCATACCGCGAAGTTGAAAATTCCTCTTTTAAAAACGCTGTGCCGTAGTCTTTATATAACCAGAAGCCTTCATACGATGGGAGTGCTTACGAATGCCGGCGTTCCCATACTCGATACAATTTCCATTACAGCGTCAATTACGGGCAATGTTCTCTACGAGAAGATGTGGAGAGATGTGTATGAGGAAGTTCGTCAGGGTCGTAAAATTGCTTACAGTCTTTCGAATTCAACACTTATGCCCGCAAGCGTTGCGCAGATGATAAGCAGCGGAGAAGAATCCGGTACTCTTGCCGGCGTTCTTAGCGATATATCCGAATTTTACGGACGAGAACTAAAGACGGTCATCAAAATGGTAACGTCAATGATCGAGCCTATAATGATCGTGGTGATGGGTGTTCTTGTAGGTTTTATCGCCAGTAGTATAATCCTTCCTATATTCAAGATGAGTGGTGCTGTTTCGGGGTAAGCTGCGATGCGAAGAGATGCAAAGAAAAATCGTTCTGGATTTACGCTTCTTGAAGTTCTTGTAGCTACGATTCTGGTTGGTATCGCAGTTGCTTCTTTGATAGCCGCCAGCGGAGCGTTTACTCAGGTAAATGCTGCAGGTATAAATGCCTCTACCGCGGAATTTCTTTTGGAAGAAATAAGAGAACTTACTATTTCGCTGGCTGTGGTCGATCCCGAAACCGGAACGGATACATTCGGAGTCGAATCCGGTGAGACGCTCGTTAGCTATGACGATCTGGATGATTTTGACGGTGTTACTTTTTCCCCTCCCATAGATATAAACCGTTTGCAACTGAGCGATTTTTCAGCTTTTAGTCAGGTGATAAGCGTTGAAAACGTCAGCACGTCGGACCTTAGAGTTACGGTTGGTGAGCACTTAAGTCCTTTGGTTAAGGTTACGGTTGGGATACTTATGAACGGTAGAGAGATAAATTCTTCAAGCTGGATCAGGACGCGATAAGGGCGGGGGTAGATACTATGCGCATGACAAAGACATATCGTTGCGGGTTTACTATCGTGGAAATACTTATGGTATTGATGATACTGGGGATGCTGCTGGCGGCGTTGGCAGCGGCGTTTAGTGCCTCAATTACAAATTTCAGGATCAATGAAGATGCGTTTAAGGTTACAAACTCGGCGCGTCAGGCGCTTGCCAGGATCACGACAGAGCTTAGGACCGCAAGCGCCGTAGCGGTTTCGGAACCTTCGTCCCAGTGCAGCCTGGTTACCTCTGACATCCGTGTCATAACGTATAAATTCGACAGTACAGACAACACGTTGTACCTTGTTACACTCGACGACCTTACTGACGATGACTACATTCTCTGTAAGAATGTAACCGCGATGACATTCGTTAAGGCGGCCGACCCTGCCGATGCCGGCGTGATAAGAAATGTTCAAATATCGATGACGGTATCAGCTAATAATTTCACAAAAAGCATTTCAACGGCTGCGGTACTGAGAAGGAATATTCCCTGAACCAGCTTTATCCTGCCGGAGATGTCCCTGCCGGAACTGACCGGTTATTCGCACATTTCTTTTTCGACGAGGTTGCATATTATGTGGTAGGCGATCTGGTGGATTTCCTGTGCTGAATATGGGTTAGCGGCATCGAGACTTATGCACATATCCGAAATGTCTTCCAGTTGCGTGGAGAGTTTTCCGGTAAAGGCCAGGATTTTTGCACCCCTTTCCTTTGCCCGTTGAGCTGCTTTGGTGACGTTTGGACTTTTTCCGCTTGTGGAGAAAGCCCAGAGAAGATCATCCGATCCTACGAGAGCATCGACCTGTCTGGTGAAAATATCGTCAAAGCTGTAATCGTTTGCGACCGCGGTCATAATTGATGTATCGGTAGTAAGGGCGACGGCTGGCAGAGCCTTTCTTTCCCGCATGAATCTACCTACGAATTCTCCGGCGATGTGCTGTGCGTCGGCAGCGGAACCGCCGTTCCCGCAGATGTAGATACATCCGCCTTGCTTTAGGCAATTGATGATCATCTCAGCGGCGGTAACGAGATTTTCGACGCAGTTTTCCTCGAACCAGGCGAGGAGTTTTTTGTGTTTTTCTATCGTATCCAGAACGGTGTTCTTCATTTGTAATTTCCTGTCAATTCGTTTAACCGATTTGCGAAATATTATTTTGGGTATTCTGAAAAACTGTAAGTTATTCAGAGTGCTCTGTCCATCATCCTATCTGACATTATATGGATATGCAACTACTCTCTTTTTTGGCAGTGGCGGAGCGGCAAAATGGTGTAAAGCTGTATAAAATAGCTAAATTCCAAAAAATAATACAATTTTGACACCTTATTCTAATTTTATTCGTATAATTTGTTAGAAGGTTATATGAAAGGGTTTGGAAATGCATACTCTACATTTAAGAAAACATGAGCTTCATATCCCCAGTTGGCATGAGGATGTTATGTGGATGAACAGCCTCATGAAAAACGAGCGATTCTGGGCCGTTCTTGCTCTTGTCGCTCTTGTAGCAATACTTGTAACACTCGGGATTCTAGCTGGCAGAGGTGGCGGCGAGGGAACCACTCCCGTCCCTCCTATAGAACAGTTCTATCCTTATTATCATCCCTAGGTAGAGCGATTTGTGTTTGTTGCTACATTATGAGGTGAGCGGGGCTTGGTCGGTTTGCCGATATGTCGGCTTGCCGGGGGAGTGTGTCGCGGGTTGATGAGGTTTTTTTGGAGGCTCTGTGCCGATGAGTTTTTGAAAATGTTTGATCTTTGCACCCCTGTGTTTTTTTTGCGTATAGGTTTATGTGATGATGCTAGCTTTATGGGGATTATATCATGGACATTATTGAGTATTTAAAAAAACATGGTGTCAAATTTGAGCTTACCGATCACCATCCTGCGTATACGGCGCAGGAGTTGGCGGGGTATGAGCATGTTCTGGAGATCCAGGTCGCAAAGCCTGTAGTCGTCAAAGCTGACGGAGTGTATTATATGTGCGTTCTGCCTTCCTGCTTTAAGGTCGATTTTGAAACTTTAAAATACGGTCTTGACGCCGACTTCGTTGAGCTTGCCACCGAAAAAGAGATGCTGGGATTGTTCGGTGATTGTCAGCTGGGCGCAGAATGCCCTATCGGTAGTTTGTATGGGTTGCCTACGCTAATGGACAGGACGCTTGAAAATGACAAATACATCGTCTTTCAGGCGGGCTGTCATGACAAGGCAATTCATATGCTGATGAGTGATTATAAGGATCTGACAAGCCCTTATGTCATAGATTTCTCCTATCAGGAAAACTGGTCCGAGGCGGATACCATGCTTAACGATCCGTTCTATTATGACCGGTTTGTGTACCGTTTGCTTTATCCTCTTTAAAGGTTTGGCTCGCTTTGGGTGGCAGCGTGTGTGTCGGCTTTGCCGTTTCAGGTGTGTTTTAGTTTGCGTGGGGAATAATTATCAAGACTGGCGATTGCCAACGTGCGTAGTATATATGAGTAGGACTTTATAGACACGATCCCATTTGAGGGAGGTGTATCATGAGTATTATCGAGTTTTTAGATTCATGCGGCAGTGATTATGCCGTTAAGCATCACCGTGCCGTGTTTACCGCTCAGGAAATGGCACAGGAAGAGCACATCCGGGGTATGAATGTCATCAAGTCAGTAATTGTCAAAGGAGACGGACGGTTTTACATGTGTGTAATACCAGCCTGTTGTAAGATAAACTTTGACGCGCTAAAGAGCGTTCTTGAAGCAGATGAAATAGAGCTTGCCGGCGAAGATGACATGGAACAGATATTTACGGGTTGCCAAATCGGGGCCGAGCCTCCTTTTGGGAGTTTTTTCGGTTTGCCGACAATAATGGATGACAGACTTGAGCAGGACGACTTCATAATCTTTCAGGCTGGAACGCATCAGGATGCAATCGAGATGAAATTGGAAGACTACATCAGGATCGAAAGTCCGCGTATCTACAGTTTTGTGTATCATGTCTGACGGTTATGGTGCAGGGTGGTTATAATTTGAAGCTTTCATAGCGGGACTGCGAACTCTTCTGAAGGGTGTTCGTATTTTATAGTGCAGACGTTATAAAGCGTAGAGGAAATTAGAGTTGGAAAGGCGTGAGCCGAGAAGACAGTTCTTTAGATGTTAGAGACAATTGGAAAATGAATCTCCTCTCCTCAAGACCGGAAAACCCGGCAGCGGCGCCGGGTTTTCTTATGCGCGCGATTTTGGCCGGATGATTCATCAAGAAACCGTGGGTTGCGCCTCGGCTTTAGCTGGTTTTTTGGGTGTTTGCGGTTTTTATTGCTTTGGCGATAGGGAGGGTGCTGTGAGACCTTACCTTTTGCTGCATGATGTCCACTATGCGGTTGGGGATACCTGATTCCTTGAGTGCTTGCGAACAGGAATTCCATAATATCCCAAAATCGCCCGATCTTACTAATTCGGCGACTGGTTTTTTGAACACAGTTTCCATGTGTTTCAGCATATCGGCGGTTTTAAGTTTCCTGTGGGCAGCGGCGAGTTTTTCAAAAGCGGCGAGGTTATTGCTGTCGATTCGGGCGGTTTCCATGAAATGCCTGATGGTGGGCCAGACGCTTCGGAAACTGTGCATATCAAGGAGGCACTCCTTAACGAAACGTTCGGTGGGCTGAAGCTCGGTTACATCAGCCAGCTTTGGAGTATGGTTATATGCCAGGTACCTGGTGCAAGTGTTGTGCAAAAGTCCCATTATCATTTTATGGGTGTTTACCTGGTGGTAGTAATAATTCTGCGGTTGGCGATCTGCCCATGACTTTAGGGAAGACAGTTGCCGCCATGCGTAAACGAAGCCGGTGCCGTTGGAATCGAAATGGGGATATGTGAAGAATTTATTGTCCGATTCTACTTCGCCGAGGACGTAAAGACGGGGGGGCAGGTCGCAGGATCTGATAGAGGCGCCTTTTATGGTATGAGGCAGGATCTGTACGGTGTTGGACCTTTCAATCGAAGAGACGAAGATGCCTTTGGTGCGTGCGATCTGCCGTGCCTGTTCCTGTGTGTCGGCTTCTACAGCTGTAGTAATGTCGCGGGCATCCTTCATGAGGGCGCCCTCGATGATAAATTTCATAAAAACTCCATATCAGACTTAACCGGAGTGCTATTATTAAGTGTGTTCATAGCGAAGTCAAGCAAAAGATGCCATGTTTAATGGTTTAGATACGGTTATCGGGTCATTTTGGGATTGACATGTTAGTTTGCTGATTTTAAAATCATCAATGTTCCGATCAATTTAATTTGGGAGATTTATTTTGCGCACTATCTATGACAAATATGCTGAAGTTCTGGTTGGTTATTCGCTTGGCCTTAAGAAGGGCGATAAGCTGCTTATTCAAACGTCTTATCTTGCCGAGAAGCTGGTAAAGGCGGTGTACCGTGAGGCGCTTTCTGCGGGAGCACATCCGGAGTGCCGGATCGGCCTTAACGGGACCGAGAAGATATTCTACGACCATGCCAGCGATGAGCAGCTCGAATACATTTCACCGGTAAGCAAATATGTGATCGACAACTACGATTGCACGCTCAATATTCTTGCGCCTTTTAATATGAAGGAGCTGCAGAGCATCGCAGCCGACAAGAAGCAGAAGGTCAGTATTGCCCGTACCGAGCTTAACAAGACTTATATGGCCAGGGCTGCCTCGGGCGATCTGCGATGGAACCTTTGCGTCTTTCCTACCGATGCGGCTGCACAGGAAGCAGGTATGAGTCTTACCGAGTATGAAGAATTTGTCTATGGAGCCTGTTTTCTTTTTGAGGACGATCCGCTTGGCAAATGGTATGAGCTGAAGGACACCCAGCAGAAGGTCGTCGATTTTCTTAACGGAAAGAAAGCGATCCGGTATGTTGGCAGGGATATCGATGTTTCCTTCTCGACGGAGGGGAGGACGTGGCTTAATTCGGCAGGTACCAATAACATGCCTTCCGGGGAAGTATTTACCGCTCCTGTTGAAGATTCTGTGAACGGGCATATCCGTTTCAGTTTTCCGGGGTTCTATATGGGACAGGAGATCGAGGATATTTTTCTGAAGGTAAAAGACGGCGAAGTTGTTGAATGGGAGGCGGCGAAGGGAAGGGATCTGCTCGACAAGATATTCGATATTCCGGGCGCACGGAGGTTTGGCGAAGTTGCGGTAGGGATGAATAAGGGTATTACGAAGTTTACGAAGAATATGCTGTTCGATGAGAAGATCGGAGGGACCATTCATATGGCGGTCGGAGCTGCGTACCCGGAAACAGGAGGTAAAAACGAATCGTCCGTTCATTGGGATATGCTTGCCGATATGACCGACGGGGGTCATATATACGCCGACGATGAGCTTATTTACGAAAATGGAGAATTTTTGATGTATCGGTAGACGGGGTTTAGCCCGTTATTTTGGCGAGCATTTGTTCGATAAGTTCCATTGGCAGGCCTATTACGTTTGTAAACGAACCGTTTATGCGTTCGACGAATTCGTCGCCTGTTTCCTGTATTCCGTATGCCCCGGCTTTGCCTTGCCATTTGCCGTTTTGGATATGATCAACGATCTGTTTTTCGGTGAGCTGTTTTGGGAAGACCTTTGTCGTTGCAGCTTCGACCATTTCTATTCCGTCGCAAATGCGAACGAGGGCGACACCTGTTATAACATCGTGGGGTTCGCTGAAAAGCATACGTGTGATCTTTTCGGCGTGGGCAGCATCGCGAGGCTTTCCGATGATCTCGCCATTGAAATCGACGACGGTGTCTGCGCCCATTACAAGCTCTGATGGATATTGCTTTGCCACGTCTTTTGCCTTCGCAAGTGCAAGCTGTTTTGTGTGCTCGACGGAGGTTGTCGAATCTGTCGGAAACAGAGACTCGTCTATGCTTGAGATGACAACCTTGAAATTATACCCGGCTTTTTGCAGCAGGGTTTTTCTTCTTGGCGAAGCTGAGGCAAGGATGAATTGGTGTTCGGTCATATTTAGCGTGCCGGTCGTACGTTGTAAACGAGTTTTCGACAGAATGCGATGTACTCATCTTCAAGCAGGGTATAATGGGGTTCGATGTAGTATGCGAAAAGTTTTGGCGAGACGTATCTGTTCCAGCTTGCGGTGAGCGGTATGTTACGGTTCGAGGCAATTTCGTGCAGGCTGGGTCCCAGGGGCCATGTGCCTTCTGCAGCTCCGATGAGCATGCTGTGGTATCTTCCGAGGCGTTTTCCAAAGTTTTCTTCTTTCAGGAAGCGAGTTAAGCCATATGACTGTGCG
>DAOVIC010000019.1 GCA_030671565.1 Anaerohalosphaeraceae bacterium | reverse complement strand
ATATGTGCAGATGGATTGAAATTGCGGTTAAACTTGTTTTGTGATGAGAAGCGGATACTTCGATTCACTGCGCAAATAGTGGATGGGCAGTTTGTTAAATTAATACCGCAGAGGCGCAGAGACGCAAAGGCGCAGAGAAAAAAAGATAAAAGAAACCGCAGATTTCGCGGATTTTTGAAAAAAGATTTTTACCATGAAGGCATGAAGATATTGAAATTCAAAATTATTTATTGCTACGATTAATTGCTGCACCTAAGGCATCTTCGACTTTCGCAGATAATGAACAGTGGAAATTGCAACGTTTTTTTGCCACAGAGGAAAAAGAGAACATAGAGAACACAGAGAAAATTAGAAAACCGCATGGGCAGAAAATCTGCCCATCCTACGGGGAAGACAAATTTTGCCGGCGTTGATAAGTAAACCGCATGGGCGCAGAGAAATGAAGGGAGATTCCAACCTGCGGTTGGAATAAAAGGTTTTTTTTGCCACAGAGGAAAACGAGGTCACGGAGGTTCACAGAGAAAAGATGTTATTGAGCCAGCCTTTCGGCTGGGGCTGATTTATGTGGATTCCTGCTTTCGCAGGAATGACAAAGTGAGATGAGTTTTAAAGGATGGTGGTTATGCAATTTGAAATGAATTTGCCGAAGGTTAAGGGGTTGTTCGTTACGGGTACCGATACGGGTGTTGGTAAGACGCTGGTGGCTGGGGGGATCGCGAGCGTATTGCAGAAACAAGGGCATAAGGTCGGGGTTTTTAAGCCGGTGGCGAGCGGGTGCACAAATCAGTATGAGGGGCTGGTTAACGCGGACAGTGAGTTTTTGCGGAAGTGCTCGCATTGCGATTTTAATTTGTCAGTTATAAACCCGGTGGGGTTTGCGGTGCCAGCGGCTCCGAATGTTTGCGAAGAACATGAGGGTCGGATGGTTGACTTTAACGCGATGGCGGAAGCTTATAGAACGATCACTGCGGCAAGCGATATTATGATCGTTGAGGGGATCGGGGGGGTTCGGGTTCCGATATCTAATATTGGGGTGGATTTGCTTGATCTGGCAACGCAATTCGATATGCCGGTGGTAATTGTTACGCGGCCAGACCTGGGGACGATAAACCATACGCTGCTGACGATAGATGCTGTGCGGGGTGCGGGGCTTGAGGTGGCAGGGGTTGTTATTAGCGGGTATAAGACGCTTGATGCGTCAGTGGCGGAGGAGACTTTGCATGGGGTGCTTGAGCAGTGGGGTCAGGTGCCAGTGCTATCGACAGTTCCTTTTGACGAGGAAGCGGATGTCGAGGGGAACCATCTTGGCGAGGTTATACCTGAGGCACTTGAGGATATCGACTGGTGGCAGTTGGCAGGTTTGTGATGAAGTGAAAACATGGTTTGCATGAAGTTTGGTAATGGTGTATCATGTCGGCGTTAGAAAAGCGATTTATATCTGGAGAATTTATGCCATCGAGACAGGCTGATTTTCGGCGTTACCTGGTTCCGGTCGATACGGTATCGACGCAGCAGTTGTTTACGGATTGTCTTGTGATAGGCGGTGGAGTGGCGGGATTGCGTGCGGCGATCGAGGCGTCGAACGGATGTAACGTTACGATCGTTTGCAAGGGGTCGTTTAGCGACAGCAATACGTGGAACGCACAGGGTGGGGTGGCGAGTGTTCTTGCGAGCGATGACAGCATCGAAGAACATATTGCAGATACTTTGAAAACGGGTTGCGGGGCCTGTGACGAGGATATAGTAAAGCTTGTCGTCGAGCAAGGCCCGGGGCTTATCCGTGAGCTTGTCGAGTGGGGGACGGAGTTCGATAAGGTTAACGGTGAGATCGACACGACGCTTGAAGGGGGACACAGCCATGCGAGGGTTATCCATATTCACGGCGACTCTACGGGCAGGGGTCTGGCTGAGGCGCTTATCCGGAAGGTAAAGCAAAAGAGTAACATCAATGTAATCGAGAATTTTTTCACTGTCGATCTTATAACGAATGAAAAGAACGAGTGTATCGGTGTGATCGGTTTTCGTGAAAAAGAGGGTTTTAAAATCATCTGGTCGAGCAAGACGATACTTGCTACCGGCGGTGCGGGGCTTTTATATCGGGAGACTACAAACCCGCAAGGTTCGACCGGTGACGGTATAGCGATGGCTTATCGTGCGGGAGCGGTTCTTTGCGATCTTGAGTTTATGCAGTTTCATCCGACGACACTTTATATAGCGGGTGCGTCGCGTGCTCTTATAACCGAAACTTTGCGTGGCGAGGGGGCGAAGCTTGTTGACTGTAACGGCAAAGAGTTTATGCAGGAATATGATACGGCAGGCGAGCTTGCTCCGCGTGACGTTGTCAGCAGGGCTATCCTTGACAGGATGCTTAAGACGAACTCGACGCATGTTTATCTCGATATTCGTCACTTCGATAAGAAACATTTTTCCAAGCGGTTCCCCTTGATAAGCGAACTTTGCGAGAGTTTTGATATCGATGTCAGTAAGGATCTGATCCCGGTTCGTCCGAGCGCTCATTATATGATAGGCGGTGTTAAGGCAGACGCCGAGGGCAGGAGCAATATTGCGAATTTGTTTGTTTGCGGCGAGGCTGGGGCTACGGGTCTTCATGGAGCGAATCGGCTTGGGAGCAATTCTCTATTGGAGGGCCTTGTGTTCGGTAAGATAACGGGTGCGCTTGCGGCGAAAGAAGTTTCGGCTGCCGGTAACAGTTTTAAGCTTTGCAAGATGGGGTACGAGGTTCCGGCATCCGACAGGAGCAGGCTTGATACAGCGGATGTTCGTAACTCTCTGCGAGCTCTTATGTGGCGTAATGTCGGGATAACCCGCAAGGAGCAGCCGTTGCAGGAAGCTCAGGAGATAATCCGGTTTTGGCGGCGGTATGTGATGGATAAGGTTTTCGATTCGCCTTACGGTTGGGAGTGCCAGAATATGCTGACGGTGTCGCTGCTTATGGCTCAGTCGGCCCAGAATCGTAAGGAAAGCCGGGGAGTTCATTTTCGCAGCGATCATCCTGTGACGGATGAGAAATTTGCGTGTCATATCGAAGTTGGCTGTGACGAGAAATAAAAGATTAAAAATTAAGGAATCGCCTGCGGCGATACTGTTTTATTCTTTGTCTCAATTTCAGTCTGACTAACAACAAGTCTATCAAAGGTCATATTTTCAAAAGAGTTGCTCATTCTATGGTAGTTGTGTTATAATGCAATTGAGTGGGCCGGGCAATCGCGGGCGTTTTTGCGTCTGAGGAAAGTCCGGACAGGGCAGAGCACGGTAGTGGCTAACGACCACCTAAGGTGACTTACGGGAAAGTGCCACAGAAAACACACGGCCGATGGGGCGGGTAACCGCTTACAGGTAAAGTTGAAATGGTGAGGTAAGAGCTCACCGCGGGTTTGGTGACAACCCCGGCATGGTAAACCCTACCGCCTGCAAGACCAAGTATGCCGATAAAGGTTCGTCCAGGCTCTTGCTCGGAGCTTATATCGGCGGGTAGGTTGCGTGTCGATTATCGACAGAGCCGGTTGGTAACAGCCGGTCCAGTTAAATGGTTGCCATCCTTCGGGATACAGAATCCGGCTTACAGGCCCACTCTTTTAATTTATTATTTATTATTTATTATTTAAAGGTATTTATGCAGTGTGATGTTTTTGTAATTGGGGCAGGGCCCGCGGGATTGATGGCGGGCATCTTTGCGGCGAAGGAAGGCGTGAAAGTTGTGATCGCTGACGGTAATACCGTTGTCGGCAGGAAGCTGTTGCGTACGGGTAAGGGGAGGTGTAACCTTACGCATACCGGGAATGCTAACGATTTTGTGAAGGCTTACGGTCAATTCGGGCGATTCTTAAAACACAGCCTTTATGAGTTTGGGGGCGACGATGTTCGGGCGTTTTTTGGCGAGCTTAACCTTTCTACGAAAGTTGAAAAGAATGGGTGTGTTTATCCGATGACGGATAGAGCGACGGATGTTGCTCGGGTTCTTCAGGACTATGCTCGCAGGCTTGGTATCACTTTTCTGTATGGTAAGAAGGTTGTTGGTGTTGAAAAACGGCCGCGTGGTTTTGAAGTTACGGTTGAGAGTAAAAAAGTGGAAAGCAAATCGCTGGTTGTTGCGACGGGAGGGGTTAGCTGGCCTTTTACGGGGTCGACGGGTGACGGTTTTGGTTTGGCGGAGGGGTTTGGCCACCAAGTTGTTGCGCCGAAGGCTGCGCTTGTGCGGCTGATCGCTAAGGAAGAATGGCTGGTCGAATTGCAGGGGGTTGCCTTAGAAAATGTTGAGCTGACGGTGCGGACCGGCGATAAAAAAGTAAAGGCTCGCGGAGCGATGATGTTTACGGATGACGGTGTTGGCGGGCCCGTTGTGTTTGATATGAGCCGGTTATTGGCTGACGATATTGCCGGTGGCGCCGGCGAGATCGAGATGTTTGTCGATATGATGCCCGATGTGGATGCCGGCGAACTTAATAAGCTTCTTATCGAGAAGTGTTCGTCGTCTGCGAATAAGGAGCTTGCTCGGGTTTTGGCGGAGATGCTTCCGCGAGCTCTGGTTCTTAAGCTTTGCTGCTGGGTGGAGCCGTCGGTTACGGTTTTGGCGGGTCAGCTTGCTAAGGGTAAGCGGAAGGAGCTTGTGCATCTTATAAAATATCTGCCTGTGACGGTTACGGGGACGCGTCCGATCGAGGAGGCAACTGTTACGCGTGGCGGGGTTAGCAGGGAAAATATCGATCGTAAGACGATGGAGTCTAAGCTTTGCGAGGGTATGTTCTTTGCCGGCGAGGTGATCGATGCGGATGGTCCCTGCGGGGGGTATAACTTGCAGATAGCGTGGTCAACGGGGGCCTTGGCGGGTAAGAGTGCGGCGAAAAGATAAGCACTAAATTCGAAGTTCTAAATCCTAAACAAATCCTAAATTCAAAAAGCTAATGATCAAAACTGTTTTGGCTGACGCCGAACTAAGGTTAAATAGCCCTCCGGGCCGCGACAAGTCGCGAGGCGATCAGTAAACCGTGGTTTACTAATCGCATGGAGGCCGGCTTAGGCCGGCGTTATTTGAGGCATAAAAAAAGCCAAACACAAGGAAAGTGTTTGGCCGGAGGAGGGCTGCCTTAAGGCAGATAAAATCTATATCCGTTAATTTGTTATGTACGTGCCTTGCTGCGCAATTGAACCGTTATTATGTTTTAAATACCTTTAGTCGGATAACATTTACTCTTTTTTGCTTTCCAGTTTGTCTAGTTTTTCCTGCATCTGCTTCAATTGTGTGTTGATCTGTATTAATAGTGCGGTGTCGATAGCTTGTGAGTTTGTTTCTATTGGAACTATCCGCAGTACTTGCATTGGTATTGTCTGCTGCATCTGCTGGTTTTGGGACGATTGGCCGGCCAGGGAGGCGGTCTGTGCATTGAACTGTCCGGGCATTCGTCTTATATTGGGGCCATAGTTGACTTGTGCGAAAATTCCTATCAGGAAACCTATTGTTATTGCAGCGGCGACTTTGAAAGTTCCGGTGTGTCTTGCGATCCGTGCGAACGGATTTTTGGAGCGTTCTTGCCATGCGTTTTCGAAGATGTCTTCGGATGATTTGCCTTTTTCCAAGATGTTGGTTGTCACTGCCTGACGGTTCATGTTGTGTAAGTCTTTTAGCTGGTTGAAAAGCTCTTGCCCCTGTTGGTCGTCTTCGAGAGCGTCGTCGAGCATCCGCTGTTCTGCGGGCGTGATCTCAGCGTCGAGGAATTTTCCGATCAATATTTCAAGCATGTCTTGTGTCATTTTACAACTCCTTGGCTTTGTCTTTTCTTGTGATCCTTTGGTAAATCATTTTTCTTGCCCGCACGAGTCTGATCTGGATCGTTGTAAGCGGTACGTCGAGTATTTCGGCCATTTGTGCATAGGTCAGATCTTCGGAATATTTTAACAACAGCACCTGACGATATTTTTCCGGTAATACATTCATTTCAGCTAACACCCGCTGATATTGTTCCTGTTGTTCTATTTTTTCAAAACTCTTGTGTGCATTTTTATCCGGGCATCCCCGAGCGATCTCGTCTGAAAGGAGGAGATTAAGATTTCTTTTTTTTGTCATTCTGTATTTAAGTGCCTGCCTTCTAGTAAGGATTGCAAGCCAGGGCCGAAATCGCTCGGGTTCCCTTAGAGTGTGTATTTTTTCAATAACCGTAACGCATACGTTTTGGAGGACATCATCAGTATCACTTTCGTTTCCTACGATCGACGCAACGAGCCCCTTTAGCCACGGCCAATTCTTCATCATCAGCGGTTTAATGGCATTTTTGTCGCCTTTTCTGGCGGCACAGACCAAAGCGGCCTCGTTTTTATGTTTTTTGAATTTCATAGTATTCATCTATATAGATGCTTATTCGGCATTGTTCATACATAAAAAATGAAAATTTTCAAAAAAAACATCGGTTTGGTTGCGGTGTAATCATGAAATCGCTTTCTGTTATCGGACCTTAGTGAGGTGTTGGATGGCTGTTACATTATTGAGTCGAATTGTTATGCGTGCAACTTCTTTGTTTTAAGGAGGTTATGTCGAAGGTGTTTGGAGGTAAAAGCAGCATAGACAAGATGTTATTTAATGTTAATCCGGCCTGTATTGATGACGACTATGATTGTATGGGGACGTAAGGCATTTACAAAATGGGGATAATTTTATGGGAGATAGAGTGAACATCCGGCGTCATGTCCCATTGATCATACAGACGCCGCAGTTTGGCTTTAGGTTCTCCAGCGTTTTGAATCGAAATATAAGCAAAGGCAAAAGAATCCGATGACGGGAATATCGCGAAAATTTAATCTGTGGCTGGTCTGCATTACGCTTTGTTTCTTTGCAGTTCTAAGCGTCATGGAATACCATGCGGGTATGCTTGAGATCGAGCGTGAAATAGATCGATCTTATGAAGTTATCTCTGGTCGGCTTGCGGTAAGTCTTCGTCAACCGGTATATAGATTTGACAACACTACAATCAGGGATTCTGTGCTTGCAGAGTTTCCCAATCCGGATGTTCATGCGATACTGGTCTGGACACTAGAAAGACAAGAGCTTATGTGTGGAATGGCGAGAGAGAATGGCAAGCTCGTTGAAATCGACAAATTGCCTGGCGGAAGTTATATGGTTCCTAGGCGCACCGATATTATTATTGAGAGTTCGACGGGTATTTCCGCACCGGAGAAGATAGGTGAGATTGAAGTATGCATTGATAAGGGAATTGCCCGGAGTCGATTGTTTTTGGGGATAGCCGGGGGTTTCATAAAGACTATATTAATTGCAACCCTGTTCCTGGTATTGCTTGCATTGACATCTAATTATTTTCTTGCCAAGCCGCTTGACCAAATACGTGTGGCCATTCTTAAGATAAAAGACAAATTTCCTAACTCGTCAGTTTCCGGTATTCCTAATACGTTTCCAGAGAGACTTTTTTCCGAAAAGCTGTCTCCCGCATTTTCAGAGTTTCAGGAAATAGGCACTGTTCTTGAAAATATGGTAGGTTCCGTTAAGAGTCGGGAGGAAGCTTTACAGAATTCAGAAGAAAGATTTTCGAGGGCTTTTAACTTAAGCCCTAATTTACTGGTTCTTATCGATCTGGAGACACGTCGCAGAATGGAGGTAAACGAGGCTACGCTGGATATAACAGGTTATAGCCGAGAAGAGCTTCTTGAGAAGCCTATAGGCGAATACACAGCCAATGTGGATAAGGAAAAAGTTCGGATAGCGATCGAGGTTCTTGCTGAGACAGGCAACATGCATGATATAGAGGTTCAAATAGAGACCAAATCAGGCGACAGGAAAACGATCCTGTATTCCGGTGAATATATAGATATAGGAGAAAGGCAGTGTGCGATCATTACCGGTCAGGATATTACTTATAGCAAGCAGGCCGAACGAGAACGCAGAAAGTTGCTTCAAGATCTTGCGGAGAAAAACGAGGAGCTGCAAAGCATTGTGTATGTATCTTCTCATGACCTTAAGTCGCCTCTTGTCAACATACAAGGCTTCGATGCGGAATTGGACGAGGCATGTCAACATCTTAAAATACTGCTTGAAAACGATGGTATTGGCAAGGAACTGCTTAAGCAAATCGAGCCGTTGCTCAATAAGGATATTCCCGAAGCGTTGGGTTTTATCCGGGCCAGTTCCAAGAAGATGGGAATGCTTCTTGACGGGCTGTTAAGTGTATCTCGTGCCGGAAGTGCTGAAGTTGAGGTTGGTCCGGTCGATATGAACGAATTAGTCCGTGGTGTAGTACGGGCTACGGAGTTTAAGGTTCAGGAAAAGGGTGTCGAGGTGGTGCTAGAAGATCTTCCCGGCTGTGTAGGTGATGTTAAACAGATAGACCAGATATTCAGCAATCTTATCAGCAATGCCTTGAAGTATCTTGATCCTGAAAGAAAAGGTTGGATGAAAATAAGTGGACGGATTGCCGGTAAAAAGAGTATTTATTATGTCGAAGACAATGGGGTAGGGATCGACCCAGATCATAAAAAGAAAGTTTTTGAGTTGTTCCATCGACTTAATCCCGGTCATTCGGAAGATGGTGAAGGTATCGGTTTAACGATCGCATCGCGTGCTGTTAGTCGCAATGGCGGGAAGATGTGGGTCGATTCTAAGCCCGGTCAAGGCAGCAAGTTCTGTGTAAGCCTGCCTAGAGCAACAGAGGATGTGTTGCAGAAAGTATAAGGCAAAAAAAGGCCGGGCGGATGCGTGTTTTTTACGATATTTCTATTTTGGGTATAGAGTATGCTGTATTCAAGTAACGCTGAATTATTAGCCACACTTTTAATGAATAAGCATTTTGAGCAGCGTCTTTATTGTTGTATAATACTCCTGTGTATGCAGTATGTTAAACAGTTTACAGGCTAATTTTCGGGGTTATGAGTAATTGAATAAAGACCAGCTTGAAAAATATAGTTCTGCGATAACGTTGTCTGATATGGAGATATTCGTATTTCCTGAGCTTATGTACAGCGTTGTGCTGGCAAACATTATGAGTCCTATTATCTGGAAGTGGCGTGAGGCGGAGTGCTTTAAACGGCTCGAAGGCAAGAGTCCGTATAAAAAGCTGATGCGGCTGAAGCAGTTTATTATGGACGAGTATGAGTTTAACCTTGACCTTAATACGTGGGGGCTGACTCATCAAGAGCAGGAACTCAAGCGGTTTGAGCATGTTGTTTCGCCTGAAAGAATCGCCGAGAGCAATGCGCTGTTCGGGTATACGGGGGATAAGTATTACTTCGATGTGGATATTCGGCGTCACTTCGGGCTTGATAAATACGATAACGATATCATTCCTTACTGGAAGACCGAAACCGTCGAAGCTATGGCAGCGTTTAGGTTTAAGGACGGGTATGATGTTGGCGCAGGTGAGTGTGTAAGTCTTGCTACGCTGTATGCGGCGGCGGCGTTTATTGTTTGCGGAATACCGCTGGAAGATATTTACATGGTGCTTACGCCGTTGCACTCGCAGAATTTTTTCGATGTGCAGGACGGCGTACTTAGCAACAACCGCAGGATCGTTACTAAGACGATGTGGTTTAACGGGACGGCGATAAGCGAAAAAGCGCAGCGTGCGTTGCGAAACGAGCAGGTGACGGTCGTGACGCATAACACGGGCTTTGTTCACTGCCTTGGGGATGCGACGATCGACAAAAACGCTTATGATAAGTTTTCAGGAAAGCTAAACGAGTATCTTTCTACAAATGTGGATTCGCTGATCGTGGCTAATTTTTTGCGGTTCCATTCGAAATATCAAAAGCATTTTCAGTTTTGCAATCATCATCGCGGAGAGGCGAGGTTTGTCAAAGCTGAGACGATGTTCCATTACGAGCACGGGAGTAATTATCGTATTTCCGATGAGACTTTTGGTAAGCTGTTTGGCGATGTTTCAGCGGACGATTTTTCGGTTTCTAAGCATGTTGACAGGCTTTGTGTCGAGCAGATGATGGCGTATGTTCGGTATGAGGATATTGATATTCGCAAAGAAGCGGATAAGAAGAAATTGCAGGGTTATTTGAAGGCTTTTGTGCCTGAGACGGAAGATTTTTTAAACGAACTGCATGGTTTTGTGCATTTGCAGGCGAGATTGCCGGAGCTTAAGGCAGGTTCAAAGACGGGTGAGGCGATATCGATAAGCACGGAGATGAGCAGGGGCGAAATAATCGAATATATCAAGAGCGTGCGGGATAAAAACACGACGGCTGACCTTGCCTTGTATGCGTATCGTGATATGTCTGTTTGCGATTGGGAGCCTTTTTTAAAGGCGGCGATGGAGCGGAGCCCTGTTTCGATCGAGATGGCACAGGACAAAAGCATAGGCGATGTATACAAGCATTTGCAGAGCATGACGGACAACTCGATCTATGATGGCAAGCGGCTCGCTCAGCCGGACGAGGTTGCGAATTTTAATACCGGCGACGGGGTTGAGAAGGCGTTTTTTCTTGCGAACGTTATAAAGAGCAGACAGCCGGGCGGGGAGATCGAGATCGAGGTTGAAGGTGAGAAGGTCACCTTAACGGCTGAGGGTAGAGGCTTTGAGTTTTCGTCGGGTAAGGGTTTTGAAAAGAAGATCGTGATCTGATGAAGACACCGAAAATAGATAAGCTCGGGACGCTTGCGATAATCGGGGTAGTTGCTTTTTGGACGATTGGTCCGATTGCAATTCGTTATTTATCGGGGTATCTGGATTTCTGGACGCAGAACTTTTTGCGGTATGCTGCTGCGTGTTTGTTGTGGCTTCCGTTTTTGTTTATTAGCTTTCGCAATGGTAGTCTTGACGGACGAGTTTGGAAGGTGGCGTTGCTGCCTGCTGTGGCGAATATTGCGATGCAAAGTTTCTGGGCTGTTGGGTTGTATTACATTGAGCCTGCGTTTATGAGCCTGTTGTCAAAGTCATCAATGATCTGGGTGATCTGTTTTTCGCTCATTTTCTTTTCCGAGGAACGTGTTCTTTTAAAGAGCGTTTGGTTTTGGATGGGGATGGTTCTTAGTGTAGCCGGTGTTGCGGGCGTTCTGGTTAACAGGGAAGGTTTTGCAGCCGGGAGCAATGTCATTGGGATATCGCTTTGCCTGGTATCGTCGTTTTTGTGGGCAGTGTACACTGTAACGGTCAAGCGTGCTTTTAGGGACATCGACGTTCGTGCGGGATTTTCTGTTATCAGTATCTACACGGTTTTCGGGCTTGGGGTTTTGTGTTTTATGTTCGGCGATATTGGTGCGAGCTTGGAGATGGAGGCTTGGCCGTGGTTTTATGTGGTTGTCTCGGGATTCCTTAGTATCGCGTTTGCCCATGTGCTGTATTACTATTCGATCAAGCGTATCGGAGCGATGATCCCGTCGATGGTTTTGCTTGGTCTGCCTTTTAGCGTCCTTGCCTTTTCAAACGTTATTTTCGGCGAAACGCTTAGCAGTTTGCAGTGGGTTTTCGGCATGGTTCTTGTGGTCGGCTGCGGTATGAGCATTTGGAGTCAAAGCCGCCTGGTCGATTAGAAGTGCGCGTGTAAAAAGTCTCCGACCTCTTTGCAAAGCCGAAGACTTTTGTAGTTTTAATTGTTTCCGGGTGCTTTTAGAAGCCGTGTACTTCCTGTGCGATTTTAAACCCGGCATCGAGCGTTCTCGAAAAGTCCGGATCCAGGGCGTTTGTCACCTTGTGTGTTCTTAGGAACTCCTCTGCCAGGGTCGCAGCGTCCTTGAAGCCGTCCCGTTTAACCTGATCCCGCATCCAGCCCATGATCTCTTTTTCAGTCATCTTTCTATCTCCTGATCTCTAATCCGTTCCTGAAATCCAATATCTCCTTTCTATTATCGGTAGAAATTGGCACGACTGAACGTATAATTGCTGAAAAAATTTACAAAGCTCGTATTTTTGCTTTTACCTGCGTTTTAGATTCATTTCTCAGTTTTGTAACAAATATCAGGGTTGTTAAGGTCGGTTTGCATTTTTTTGGGTGGCGGGGGCTGTTTTCAGGTCTGTTTTTGCAAGTTTTTCACGAAATACATCCGTATTTGTGCTGATAAGAGCGATTTTTTGCTAATGTCCTATAAAAACCTAAAGATTATCGTAGTAATCGTCGAAAATAGTATTGTAAACCACAATTTTAAGGAGATTGTGTAAATAAAAATTCTATCGCGTTAATATTGTGATAGGGAGATACCATGAGAACAGTAGCAGTAATCAATCAAAAGGGCGGATGCGGCAAGACCACCGTGTCCCTGAATCTGGCGAGTGCCTTATCGGGCCTCGGTAAGAAAACTTTGCTTGTGGACATGGATCCACAGAGCCATTGCGCCGTTGGGCTTGCGGTTCCCGAAGAGCAGATCGAGCAGAGTATCTATGACATTTTAATCAGCCACGGCCGAGGTGAGGACTTGCGTTTGTCGGAGATATTATGGCAAATATCAGACGGGTTCGAGCTTGCGCCGTCGAGCATTGACTTAGCGGCGTTCGATCAGCAGATGAGCGGGATATCCGACAGGGAGAACTGCCTTAAATCCGTAATCAAAAAAACCGCAGGCGATTATGACTATGTCGTCATCGACTGCCCGCCGAGTGTGGGGTTGCTGACGTTCAATGCGATACGTGCGGCTACCGATGTGATCGTGCCGGTAGATATGGGCTACTTCTCGCTGCATGGTTTGAGCAAGCAGCTTGAGACGCTTAACGTTTTGTGTAAGCAGTGTGCCCAGGATATTAATGTTATGGTTTTGCCGAGTATGTATGATATCCGCACGAAGATGGGACGTGAGATACTTTCCGAACTTCGCAAACACTTCTCGGAAAAGATGTTCAAAACGGTTGTTAATTTTAACACGAAACTGAAAGAGGCCGCGAGCCTCGGCCAGCCGATATCCGAGTATGACCCGGCCAGCAAGGGACACAAGGATTTCCAGGCGTTGGCAGAAGAGCTTGTCGGAACCGATACTCATTTGCATCGTGCGGGGCTGGTAAATACCTTGCAGTCGAAACTCGATGCGATAAGCGCCAGCGCCGAAGAGCTGCTTGCGACGGTCGAAAAACCCGAGGTTAAAAAGCCTGAGACGGTGGCTGTGAAAGAAGTTGTTGTTGCCGCACCTATCAAAGAGATCGCCCCGGTTGCAGCGAAAAAGGATATTGAAGCTAAGATTGCAGATTTCTACGGGACGCGTCAGCTTGACGATGCTGTTATGTTCGTGACGTTGTATCCCAGGGCCAGGAACGTTCAGATCGCCGGCGATTTTAATAACTGGCAGCCCGAGAAGACCTCACTTAGCAAGTCCGGCGGTAACGGTGCCTGGCAGATCAAACTGCCGATGGCCAAGGGTAAGTATCGCTATCGCCTGGTTGTTGACGGTATCTGGCAGCAGGATCCTTATAACGAAATGACCGAGTTGAACCCGTTTGGAGAGCTGAACTCGGTGTTGGAAGTCCACTAGAATAGAATTTGTATCGATGCGTGATCGTTAGGTACGTCTTATCAAGACGAAAACCATGTAAGGAAGATGGGTTGATTTAATAGAGGGCACGACTCCTAAGCGGGGGGCGTGCCTTTTTTGATTTTATATTTTCTATTGATTATTTATTATTGATGGTGTGATAGCCAAAGTTGGTGTGGATTTATACAGGTATTACCCATGGTTGCGTCCTTCGGACTTAGCCCTGAGCTGTTATATTTAACCCTTTCAGGGTTATGGTAATGACCATCGCTTTGCTTCGCAAAACGCTGCCACCCGGTGAGTTCAACCAAAAATCGCCAGAAGTTTCTAATGGCTTAGCCACCGAAAGCAATTTTGGTTTTATCATTGCCAAGAGCTCTATCTTTTTCGATTACTGCTTTTGTCTGGGCAGTTCTGAATTCCTGAATCTTTTTGTTCATATTTTTGTCCGCGATAGCCAGCATTTGTAAAGCTAAGACAGCGGCGTTCTTTGCACCGGCTTTTCCGATGGCAACTGTAGCTACAGGAACTCCTGGGGGCATTTGTACTGTGCTAAGCAGTGCATCCATACCGTTTGGTCCGGTCGATGCCTGCATTGGTACGCCGATGACGGGCAGAGCGAACTGTGCTGCCATTGCTCCTGCTAAGTGAGCTGCCATTCCTGCGGCTGCGATGATGACCTTTATGCCGTTGGTTTCTGCGTTGGATGCGAAATCAGCGGCGACGTCCGGTGTTCTGTGTGCGGAGATGACACGTACTATCGGGTCAATGCCGAAAGCTTTGAGTTGGTCGATACATGCCTGCATTGTTGGCAGGTCACTGTCTGACCCCATTACTATTGCTATTTGAGAAGTTTTATCGGAAGCCATAAATTTCCCTTGTATTAAATTTGATGTAGAGTTTAATTAGTTGGATATATGATACCTGTAAAGGGAAACAATAGCAAGCGGGAGATAAAATGAATATTCGAAAACCTGTGGTGGCCGGTCAGTTCTATGGCGGAAGCGAAAAACAGTGTTTAGGGGAGATTAGCGATTGTATTGGGGCCTATGACGTGCCGGGGGGCTTGCCGGAGCGGATCGTTGGCGGGATTGTTCCCCATGCTGGTTGGTTGTTTAGCGGTGATCTGGCGGGGCTGGTGTTCTCGGCGATAAAACAGGCTAACGGCGAGGTCGATACGTTTATAATATTCGGAGCGTCGCACAGGTATGGGGGCGGGGAGGCGGTCGTTTATGATAAGGGCGGCTGGGCTACGCCGTTGGGGGTTGTCGATATTGATGAGGAGCTGGCGTGCAAGGTTGCGTCTCTTAACGGGGCCGAGGCGAATTGCAACGCGCATGCGGGTGAGCATAGTATCGAGGTGCAGGTTCCGTTTATTCAACACTTGTTCAGCGGTGCGAAAATCGTTCCGGTCATTGTTCCGAGTATGGGGTTTGATATGTTGCTTGGCGGACAGGTCGCTGAGGTGATCAAACAATCGGATAAGAGAATCGTGTGCATCGCATCGAGCGATTTGACACACTATGGACCACGTTATGGGTATTGTCCCCAGGGAATCGGAGCCGATGCGATCCAATGGTCCAAGGATGTGAACGATGCCGAGTTTATAAATCTTGCGTTGGGTTTAGAGAGCGAAGGGCTGCTTAGAGCGGCGCTGGAAAATAGCAGTGCGTGCGGGCCCGGTGCGGTGTCGGTGCTTACGGGGGTTGTTAAGGGGCTTGGAAAGAGTAAGGGTGTTTTGCTGGCGCATACGAACAGCAGCGAAGTTATGCAGAAAAAGTTTGGCGAAAGCAGTGAAGAAAGCGTAGGGTATGCTGCGATTATTTATTGATAAAAAAAAAGGGAAAACAAAGAAAGCGTTTTTCTTTGTTTCCCCGGTGGGCCTCGCTCCTCTTCGGAGTGTCGAGGCCTGTCAAACTTGACGCAATTGCGTCTCGTTCTTCTAGGTAACATGATCAACTCCTTAACAGAATTAACAACGAGCTAGAATTTTGTATGTCGCTTT
>DAOVIC010000008.1 GCA_030671565.1 Anaerohalosphaeraceae bacterium | reverse complement strand
GCCAAACGGCGGAAGGGTCAACATAGGTGCATACGGCGGAACAGCAGAAGCAAGCCGAGGACCATGGGTACTAGCAGGAGACATAAACCAAGACGGCACAGTGGACTTGGCAGACTTTGCTGTATTAGCAGAGAACTGGCTTGGGGAGCTTGAATGGATTGAGAAGTGATATCAGTACTGTCCCATTATAAGTCGAATAGTGACAGTTGGTTATAGTTTTCTTGTTCTTTAAAATTATAATAATTACCCGTAAGTGCTTGTCTTAGCGGGGTTTTCTCGAAAAGTAGGATGCTTATAATTTGCAGTATTTCGTGTAGTGAACGCTCCAGTTTCAGTTCCTTTTTGATTATCGCTATAAGCAAGGATAACTAAAGGTTCCTGGAACCTTTTTGAGGAAAATTAAAATTGCCAGACACTAACCCTTGTGAATAAATTCACAAGCCCAGCCTTTCCTTCTATTCATTTTTAAAAAATCCGACTAATCACAAATCCTGTGATCCTGTCAAAAAAAATTAGCGTTTTAAATTTCGGAATTTGAATTTAGGATTTGTTTAGAATTTAGAGCGTAGAATTTAGTATTTCCCCCAGCTTCGGCTTTGCCGAATCCACCCCGACTCACGACCCACGACCTGGAGCCTGTCCGCCGAAGGAGGAACTCACGAGTTTACATGTCTATAAACCTTCTGCAAAAAAACTGGTCTTGGCGCTGCCAAAAAAACGTAGATTGCAAAAAATTGCAGAAAAAATGCAGAAAAAATACCGTTGTGCGCGACCGTGCATAACGCCACAACCGGATAGGGCATGTCGGATGTCAAAATAGGTAGTTTGGCGATAACTAAAGGTTCCCGGAACCTTTAGTTTCCCGTCCCATATTTCTATTTCCTTCATTCTACGAAAGAACGATCATCCACTTCATTTTATATTTGGCGAATCGGCTTGCTCCCTACACCGAGCTAATATCTCCAGGCCCATGCATGTAAATCTTTTCGAGTTCTGGGCGAATAAACTTGGGAAGGCTGGGCTCAAAACACCTATATGCCATTTCGATTTGTTTGATTCGTGCCATCTTACGCGCACGTTCATTACATTCTCGTTCATTGTTGCCAACAATACTGCTGTCCCAGGCTTTATAGATGGCTTTGTGTACTCTTTTCAACCAACATATCCACTGGTCGCAATCTGTTTCGAATGCTTGAAGCGGAACCATTTCACCGTTTTCGAGTTCCTGTGGAATATTGTGGTAGTAGATTAGCGGAGCGTAGAGAATACTGAGCAAAATACTTAAGCCAACATTAAGCTCATTTTTTTCACTTGATAACGCCATTTCCTGTACCGTCTTTGTAGTCAGGCCCAGCAAAATGGGTCCGGCATTATCACCAGTGGCAATTTGATCCAGAATGTCTTCCACCTCATATGTAAATGTATCCCTCTCTACATTCCACTTCTTCAGAAAGTCATTATGCTTATCAAGTATACGCAACCGGTGACGATGAGATATCTTAGGACTGAAGATAACTGAACCATAGGCAACACGATTAAGGCTCAGGAAAATATATTTACGGTTAAACGGAAGACGGGACGATTGGCCGATCATCTCAAACAGCTCATCATAATATCTACGGTTGGTATGCTTGATAATGAGAGGTCTATAAATCCGCTTAAATAACTCCTCCGCCTCTTCCTGTTGATCGCTTAAGGGAATGTCGCATTGCAATCTCTTATGCACGTATATCTCATTACGGCCATCCACCAGATCATCAAGCCAGTGCGACACGGCCACCATGAATGCTTTTTTTTGGATCTCATCGGAATAGGCTTCTCTTTCACACGATGGCAGTGAGAGAATATAGGATTGAGTTCGCAGTTGCGTTTCTGAGTGAACGCGGCTGTGGATACGATCATGTTTGCCAAACTGTTCAAATAGCTTGTCAAACTTTGCCAATCCCTCCTCGGTTCGGCGGCGAATGCGTATATGCTGCTCTTTGGCATTTTCTAAGTTCAACGACATTGATTTTGGCCAAATGAGATGGGCCGAAGATACTGGGGCATGCCTGGCTGCATAGATTGCTACCGCAACCTCGATTTTTGTTTTCAGGCATGCCGTAAGAACCACACCGATCAGAGAAAGTAAACCTGGCAGGGCCGGCCAAAAAAAACCGACCTTATCTTTGTTATTAGCTGACATATAATTGTCCAGTACATATAAGCACAAAATGGTAGTCGGCAAAGCTAATACAAGAGCAGTACCTGCCATTTTTAAGATATATCTATCTGTCTCAGAAGCACTGGAACTGAAATAAAGTAGCGTGAAACGTAATACAAGAAAGGATGTCGCACATAAAGTAGCAAAAAGAAATGTTCCAGATTCGACCCAGCTGATAGCGGCCAAAGCAAACATACTACAAACAAGGAAGTCTAAAAAATACGTCCCGAATGAAGCATCTGGCTGCACTCTGTAGATGTACTTTGCATACCACCAAACAATACAGAGCAAATCGATCAGGAACAAGAGCCCCGATATAAGTGTTAAGTATTCTTGGAAATTAAGTTGTCCCCATTCTAAAGAAGCAACATATTTCGTAAGTTGGTTAGCCCAAAATCCCACAGAGATTGCAAACATGAACGAAATAATAGGTTTTGGATCAACCGCATTGCCTTTTTCAGCCATAACTTTTGTTGCTCCTTATTCTTCAATAATCGTTCTTTAGTATCTGGACCACCACTGCGTTTTCACGCATTACTAAAACCAAAACTCTCTCGCACTAATCTAAGGCCAACCCAAACGAATGCTGGCGAACCATCAAAAAAACGCTAAGGCGCACAGCCGAGTTTCTGTTTTTTTGCTTATTTTAGAGCAAATCTCACTAGCCGGATTCTGATGACCGCTTTAGTAATGATTGAAACCTTTTTCTACCTACTGGCTTCACTGGTTGCCTCAATCCAAATTCACCCTCAAAACACACCAGATATTCAGCCGCGCATCAACCTATCAAATAAATTCAATAACCCTGACAAAGGACAAAAACAAGACATTTTGACCTCCTGTGACAACTGTGTGTCACTCCAACCAAAAAAAATAGCAGAAACTAAACTCGCCAAGGAAAAATTAACCGTTAATAAATCTGGCTTCATAGGAATGTACCCGGAAATCATTGGACCAGGCCAATAGTGTCAAAATAGGCAATCTAAGGCAGGTATAAGCATGCAGCTCCCCTACAGAAGCGCATAAAAAAAGCCAGATTCCAAAGAATAGCAGAATCTGGCTTCGGAGGAGGGTGATGAAAAGCTCTTTATGTATAAAATATACAATTGCGACTTACACTATATTATCGAATAATACCGGGCTATACTTTAACACTTTCTCCGTCTTTTCCAAATTATTACTCAGATTTCAAGAAAGTCCAATTTTTTTTTGAAAAAGACGAAACATCAACCGCTTATGCCTGACAATACGCTTGCTAATAATAGATTGTTCGCATATTTTAATGAAATATTCCATAAAGATAAAAGGGGTTACAATGACTGGTAAGTCGGAAATGTTCGATCTAATTTCTGCCAAACAAGCAGGTCGCAAAGTCGCTGCCGTAAGTTGCTATGACTATACGACAGCACGTCTTGTCGCGCGCGCAGGAGCTGAGATGATCCTCGTGGGAGATTCCGCCGCCCAGGTTATGCTTGGTTTCGATTCCACACTTGGCGCGACCATGGATTTCATGGTTGCCATCACCGCGGCAGTTCGTCGCGCGGCGCCTTCGGTTTGTCTCGTTGCTGACATGCCCTTTCTGTCATACCATTGCGGCATTTCAGACGCAGTAAAAAACGCCGGCCGGTTCGTCGTCGAAGCCGGTGTTCAACTGATAAAGATCGAAGCCGGGCCACCGCAGATCGATGTAGTAAAGGCCGTTAGCGATGCTGGTATGCCCGTTATGGCACATATTGGCATACGTCCGCAAAGCGTTGCAAAGCTTGGCAAATTACGAGCCGAAGGAACCACCGCGGACCTTGCCATAGAACTGATCGCCCTTGCTGATAAAATGGTCGCCGCAGGAGCAAACTGTGTTCTGTTGGAAGGAGTCGCAAGAGAGGTCGCCGCCGTGATCACCAAAAGGCTGCCTGTTCCTGTTATTGGTTGCGGAGCAGGCCCGGATTGCGACGGACAAATTTTGATAATTTCTGATATCCTTGGCCTAAGCGAAGGCGCAATGCCGAAGTTTTCCGCCCGTTATGCCGAACTAAACAAAGAGATCGTAAATGCTCTGAGTATGTATGTGGACGATATTCATAAGGGCGATTTTCCAGACGATGACCACAGCTACCACGTTAAAACTGCTGAGTATGAAAAGTTTGAGCGGATGCTCAAGTCACTTTATGGGCACAAATAATGATAAGGAAAAACTGGAAAAAACCAGCAATTCTCTTGGTTTTGTAACAGACGAATGTGACTTTCCGGGTGTTCTTGTGCATTATAGCATTAAATACGCTTTATGTGCACTACTTATTTTGTCATTTTGCAGTGAAATGAGTATCTATTGAGAAAAATGTTTCGGATATGCCGATAAGGATTCTTTCGGAGAGATCATGCACGAAAAAGGCTTAAATGGAGATACAATCGCGGTTCGGCCGGTCATAATTGTCGATCGGCACAGTTTGCGGCATTATCTGACTCCCCTGCGTCACCTGATGGTGGGGCTGACAGCTCAGTCGCACCCTACGATGCTTATATGTCCACACGATTCAGATGCCGAAACCTTGATAGGCGCTCCGATTTCGCAGATCAGGTACCCGATACTTAAAGCTCCCATGATGAGCAGATGGGGCAAGGCATCCGTGCTGGAAAAACTTCGCAAGTTTAAACCGACGGTTCTACACTGTTTCAGTGCCAAGCGTATAGGGTTTACCAGGTACCTCGCACGTCAGCTTGATATTCCGTATGTTATAATTGCAGATTCACTTTACAAATCCTTGCTGCATACTTTCGTTTTCAGAAGGCGGTGTGAATCGGTCATCACTTTTTCGAAAAGTGCCTATGAGCGTCTGCATGCAAAGCACGGTCATTTGGAAAAACTTGTAAGGCTTGTCAATCCCGGAACTTTTGTCGAGGATGAATGTGCTTGTTTTTCAAAAAAAGAGCATCTAGCAAGCATCGTTATTTCTCAGAGACTTCGCAATCCATTCGAGTTCGAGTTGCTCCTCGATGCTGTCAAGCATCTGGCTATTGACGGATACGAATTTATAGTTGCGATAATCGGCAAGGGCCCGGCCGAAAGGGCCATACATAAAACGATCCTGAAGCTGGGGCTTTCGCAAATTGTTACTGTAGTTCCTCCGATGCAGCCGCTGCGGGCAATATTCGCAGGCGCTGATATATTTGTTTGCCTCGAAGATACACCCGGGCTGAATTCGCGATTGTTCGATGCAATGAGCGTCGGGATGGCTGTAGCTGCCAGTAAGGAAAATGCAGGCGACCTGCTTGTCGATAATAAGACGGCTGTGTTTTTTGACATGCACGATGAGCTTAGTATATATTCAACTTTGCAAAAGCTTTTGGGCAAACGTGAATTTGCGCGTCAGATCGCAACAGCAGGACAAAACCACCTCAGTAAACATTATACCGTAAGCAAGATGGTAGATTCGCTTCTCGAAATTTACCGTCTTATCCAGCAGGAGCATAAAGAAAAAGAGGACATAGAGGATAAGGCCTCAGTCGAATTTTGACGTTAAGAATATCTCTTAAGGGCTAAATCCCGCTAAAGCTTACGTCTTTAAAAAACATGCTCGGTATCTGCCATGAACCGTTTGGATTCGGGTCGCTACCGAGAGCAACAAGACGCTTGAACAGGTCGAGGGCATTACCGGAAATATTCATTTCATTAACGGGCTTTATGGGACGCCCCTTTTCTATTAACTGTCCTGAGATGCCGAAAGAAAAATCACCGGTTGTCGAGTTAGAGTTTCCACCGATGAAATTTTTGACCAGAATACCGCGGTCTATTCGCCCAGTAAGCTGAAAGAGGTCTTCCCTGCCTTGATCAAAAACTATATTAGAAGCTCTGGCGGTTGTGAAGGCTTTGTCGAGTTTTCTGGCGTAGTAGCTATCGAGGTAGTAATTTTTCAAGGTACCGGATTCTATGATAGGCATTTTCTTAGCGGCCATTCCCTCAGAGTCAAAGTGCCGTGACGCTAAGCCCTTTTTAAGAGTCGGATCTTCCGTCATGGTCAGCAGCTTTGAAGCGATGGACGAATTTAGCTTTGAATCGAGGAAAGACTTTTTCTGGTAGAGTGCCTGACCGCTCATTGGGCCGATTAACATTCGTATTATCTTTCCCCCGCATCGGTTCTCGACAATCATATCGTATTTGCCGGACTTGATGCCGGCTTGGCCGATTTTTTCAAGTGCCCTTTCCGCAGCTTTGGAGCCAACGGTTTCCGGAGAAAGCATTTCGTTGTAAAACCGCTTGGTGGATTGACTCCAGTCGCCCGGTCTTGCGGTGTCGCCATCTACGGAGACCCAGGCCCATGTTGTAAATTTTGTAGATCGCCATGAACCGGCAAAGCCGTTGCTGGTGACTTTAACTCCCTGGTCGTATGTATCTGAACAGCCGGAAGTGACGGAGATGATCTTGTCAGATTTAGATAGTGCGGCCGCTTCAGCTCTTGCGGCAATAGCCTTTCGCTGTTCTATGGTGATGTTTTCGTATGTTTTATCATAAATCTCGAGATCGCTGTTTGTGTCCCGGGGGTAGTATTTCGCATCGGGCAGATAGCGGTGTTTATCTATTGCCAGGTACTTTGAAGCGGCAATGCCTGCGGTGATGAATCTTTTTAGCGAGTCTTTGTCCAGGTTGCTGGTAGAATGCCTGGAGTAACGGCCGTCAACGTAGATGTCTATCGATAAGGTGTTGGAGGTGCAATCTTTGAGGGTATCTACCTTTTGCAGACGGTATTCGAGTTCGATCTGCCTGCTGTTACTAATGGTTGCGCAGGACTGAGATGCACCGGATCTTTTGGCAAAGTCGACAGCCCAGTTAGCAATTTCAATCCTTTGGCTGTTTGTCATGGCTATGCACCTCCTACGGTTATTTCTTTTATCTTGGTTGTCGGCAGTCCAAAGGATACGGGAACCCATTGCCCGTTTTTACCGCAGGTGCCTCCGCCATTGGTAATTTTGAAATCATTGCCGAGCATCGTGATATCCTTGAGCGATTTGGGTCCGTTACCGATGACGTTGACATCTTTGATCGGGGCGGTGAGTTTGCCATTTTCGATGAGTCGACCGGATTTCACATAGAAGGTAAAATCACCGGCACCGATGTCAACCTGGCCATTACTAAAGACCTCCGCATAAACACCCTTTTTCACACTCTTGATGATCTCTTCGTGTTCGTGAGGGCCATTTAGCATATAAGTATTTCTCATTCTCGGAAACGGTACATGGCGAAATGACTGTCTCCGACCGTTACCTGTTGGGCTGACATTGTAATGGGCCGCGCTTATATGGTCGTGCAAGTAGCTGCAAAGGACACCATCTTTTACAAGGTAGGTCTTTTTAGAATTGTTGGCCTCGTCATCGATGTTTATGGCACCGCGACAATTGTCAATAGTTCCGTCGTCAATAATGTTTACAAATTTTTCAGCGACAGGCTTACCCGTCATTTCGGCGAATATGGAAGTGCCCTTTCGGTTATAATCGGCCTCCATACCGTGACCTATCGCTTCGTGCAGCAAAATCCCGGATGTACCGGGAGCCAGAACCATAGGCATCTGGCCGCCAGTAGGTTTTACGGCATCAAATAATGTGACGGTGCGGCTAACGGCAGTGTCAGCTAATTCGTCTATCAACCGATCATTAAACAACTCCATTCCATACCTGCCGGAGAAATAATTGTAATTCTGTTCGCGTCTGCCATTTTGCTCAGCGGTACAACTGGCAACGATCGTAGCCATCGGCTGAGAATCAAAGGCTATTCTGCCATTTGAGTTTGCTATGAGGATGTATTTCGTTTCGTTATGGAATTTGATTTGGGCCTTGATAATACGGGGATCTGCTTTGAAAATCTTTTCGTTGACCTTTTGCAGAACCGGGATCTTTTTATCTATCGAGACAGCCTCCCAGGGCATTACGTCAGAATAATGGTTGCCGGTCCTGTGAAGTTTGCACTGGATCGGAGAGACTTTGCTGTTTGTATCTGCTATGGCTGCTGCGGTGGCGGCAGCATCTTTCATGGCTTCGGCTGTGATCTGTTCTGTGAAAGAGTAACCGGCCTGGTCTCCCTTTAGTACGCGGATGCCTACGCCGAATTCGACGTTGCAAGCAGCACGGTTGACGGAGTTGTCTTCGAGGCTGACGGAGTCAAATATCTTGTGCTGAAAGTAGACATCGCAAAAATCGCCGCCCCTTGAGAGGCCGACGCTGATTATTTTTGAGATAAGACCCTCGTCTACGCCAAATTTGGCGTAATAATCGTTCAGGTTCATGGCATGTCCCTTCGAGATAACGGCGGTGGTGGGGCAATTGCAACCTATGATAGCCGGCGAAACGGCTGCAATGGCAATTGCCTTTGGAGTGTTCTCTAAGAATCTTCTGCGTGAAAACTCAGACCCCATACCTGTACTCCCAAAAAAAAAATAAACCAAAAAAAGTCAATGCACTTCTTTAACCATACCGGCTTAGATGACTTTTTCATGCAGACACATACACAATCCCGGCTTTGAAGTCACCATTAAGGGTACCTTAAACGTCCCTGTCACAATAAAGATGCGCATACCATAATAGATGTTACAACTATTTTCTGAATTATCCAAAAAAACCGGACCAACCACACAAAGTGATACGATGTAGGAATTCAAAGGCAAAGACAAGTATTTTGGGCAGAAAAATATTGCGGTATTAGCCCAGCAGGCCGTAGCTTGTCAGTATTTTTTCCAGCGTTGCTTTTTTGTTTTCCGGCAGGGGAGTCATCGGCAGCCGCATGTCTTCGGAGCACATATCGAGCATTGCCATTGCCGCTTTGATCGGAATGGGGTTGGTCGACATACTCAGCAGACTTCTTGAGAGCGTAAAGAGTTTGTTGTGCCATTTTCTTGCCGAAACCAGATCGCCTTCGAGAATAAGATCCGTCATCGCTTTGACGTCTGTAGGGACGATGTTCGCGACAACACTGATGACACCTTTTGCGCCTATAGAGGCCAGCGGAAGTGTCAAAGAATCGTCGCCTGACAGTATTGTAATGTCGCATCGGTTTGCGATATCGCTTGCCTGGTCAAGACTTCCGGTAGCTTCCTTTACCGCTACGATGTTTTCGATATGTGAAAGCTGTGCGATAGTGTCAGGGGTCATGCCGGCTCCGCATCGGCCTGGGATGTTGTAAAGTACGATGGGCAGGTGCACTTCTTCTGCGATCATCTTGAAGTGCTGGTAGAAACCTTCCTGAGTTGGTTTGTTGTAATAGGGAGTAACCTGCAGCGATGCGTCGGCGCCGATCCTTCGGGCGTGTTCGGTCAGTTCGATGGCTTCGGCAGTGCTGTTTGAACCGGTACCTGCGATAACTGGGACCATGCCGTCTACTGCTTTTACAACACGTTCGATAACTTTTTTATGTTCGTCAGGCGTAAGGGTCGGCGATTCTCCGGTGGTTCCTACCGGGACGATGCCGTCGGTTCCGCTTTCAAGCTGAAAATCAACAAGTTCATCAAGTGTCCTGTAATCGACCTTGCCGTTTTGGAAAGGTGTTATTATGGCAACTAAACTTCCGCTAAACATTTTGTTCTCCCGAATTTTGGGTTAAATTTCCGCTTCATTGATAAGTATTATCATTTCTTCGGTGGCCTGCTGTATTCCGACCATCATAGCTCTTGCGATTATGCTGTGTCCGATGTTGAATTCACAAAGTCCTTCGATGGCGGCGACGGGTTTTATATTTCGATAGGTCAGCCCGTGACCTGCATGGACGGTAAGTCCGCTGGTTACAGCGATATCTCTTGCGTCCCGAAGGTCGTTGAGTGTTTTTTCGATCTTCCGGTCGGTCTTTGCATTTGCGTACATACCGGTATGCAGTTCGATCGCGTCACAGCCGGTTTCGGCAGAGGCAAGGATGTGCTCTTCTTCCGGTGCGATGAAGGTGCTTACCAGTATGCCCTTTTTGTGCATTCGTTTTACTATTGCGGCAAGGCGTTTTTGGTTTTTGACGCAATCGAGGCCGCCTTCGGTTGTAAGCTCGGCCCGTTTTTCGGGTACGAGGGTTATTTGGTCGGGCTTTATTTTTTCGGCGATCTTGACGATCGGTTCTGCGATCGACATCTCGAGGTTAAATTTGCAGGCGACGGTTTCCTTGAGCACGGTAACGTCGCGGTCGCAGATGTGGCGGCGGTCCTGGCGGAGGTGGACGGTAATGCCGTTTGCGCCGGCAAGCTCGCAGAGAACGGCTGCCCAGACGGGGTCAGGTTCGTCGGTTTTTCTCGCCTGTCTTACGGTGGCGATGTGGTCGATGTTTACATTTAAAACTGCCATGGCGATATCCTAAGAATTAATATTACTGGTATCATGAGAATTATACCAATGAGGACGGTTTCATCAAGAAAATAACATTTTGCCCTCTTTGCAACAGTTCGTGGTTTGCTGTTTCCTCTTATTTAACACTCCGCTGGGTACTATATTATATATGACCGAAATGTCAAGTATTTTCTGCAGGTTTTGCAGATTTAATTCTCTGGACTAGCGGGCAACTGTTCGCCTGCGGCAAAAAAATGTTTGCCAGCGGGTTAGGCCATACCTAAAAGTTAAATTGTAAGCTGTTCAGAGTGCTCCATTATAATAATTGAAATGAAATTCATGTTGACTGCATCAGAAATGACGTTATTTTATTAACAAAGGCGGGTCAAAATCGATTCTAAAACCGCCCCTGAAGCCGTTTTGCTACATTAAAACAAGGAGAACGAGATGTCAAAAGCCCAAACCATTATTATTACCTTCATCGTTTTATTAACAATCCCCTTCGCTGGCTGCGTCAACAGTCAAAAGCAAACCGCCAAAGATACCGCACCTGTGTATTCGGCAGATTGGCAGTCGCTTGCAAAACACAACGAGTCACCCGAGTGGTTCCGGGATGCAAAGTTCGGCATCTACTTCCACTGGGGCGTCTACTCTGTTCCGGCATTTGGCAGCGAGTGGTATCCCCGCTGGATGCATTTCTCTAATCGCCCCGAATACAAGTACCATATTGAGAATTATGGCCATTCTTCCGAATTTGGATACCACGATTTCGTTCCGATGTTCAAAGCCGAAAAATTCGACGCCGACGAATGGGCAGAGCTTTTCGAAAAAACCGGCGCAAAATTCGCAGGCCCGGTCGCTGAACACCACGACGGCTTTTCCATGTGGGCAAGCAAAGTTACTCCCTGGAACGCAGGAAGCATGGGGCCAAAACGCGATATTACAGGCGAACTTGCAAAGGCCATTCGTAAGCGGGGCATGAAATTTGTTACAACTTTTCACCACGCTCGAAATCTGCAAAGGCCAAATCCGACAGACAAAGACTACCCGGACCGTTTGTACTACCGTGACAGTCACTACCCGCCAATCGAAGGGACGCCTTTGGTCTCCGACGACCCCAAACTGGGCCTGCTCTACGGACGTATGCCCGCCGGCCAATGGGAAGATCAGATATGGCTAGGCAAGCTCAAGGAAGTCATAGATAACTATCAGCCCGATCTTATCTGGTTCGATTCATGGCTCGACAAGATACCAGAAAATAAACGCCAGGAATTCTGCGCGTATTACCTCAACCAAGCCGCCAAATGGGACAAAGACGTAGTCATTACTTTCAAGCAGGAAGATATTCCAAAGGATGTGGGAGTCCTCGACCTGGAAAAAGGTCGCATGAACGAGCTGACCGATTACACCTGGCTTACAGATGACACGATCAGCAAGGGAAGCTGGTGCTACACGAAGGATCTTGATATAAAGCCAACCTCCCAGGTCCTCCACGTACTCATAGACATAGTCAGCAAGAACGGCCAACTCATACTTAACATCTCACCAATGGCAGATGGCACTATCCCCCAAAATCAAAAAGACGTTCTCCTTGGCATAGGCAAGTGGCTCGACGGCAACGGTGAAGCGATATATAATACTCGCCCGTGGATAACATTCGGAGAAGGCCCGACCCGGCTGAAATCAGGCGGCGGCTTTACTCACAAAAAAAGCGGCTACCTCAAATACACCGCACAGGACATCCGCTACACACAAAGCAAAGACGGCAAGACGGTTTACGCAATTCTGCTGGGCAAACCCGGCACAAGAAATAAAGTACTCCTGAAATCCTTTGCTGGAAGCGGTCTTGACATAAAAAATATTTCGTTAGTCTCGTCTGGAAAAACTGTTAAATGGCAGATGCGTCCGGAAGGTCTCGCCCTTACTATGCCAAGGGCAAAAGCAGACATGGCATTTGCTTTCAGGATCGACCTGAAGAAGTAGAAGGCATGAGAGAATAAATAAGACAGGCAAAGAGGGACCGTTTGAAACCGATCATATCACGGGTTTTAAGCCTGGCGTTTACTCGCCTTCGTATTGTATCTGCGGAATTATATCTCTTATGAACTCACTTTCCGGCCTTACCTTCTTTTTCAATCTTGCCGGTTTAAGTGATTTTGCTTCCTGCCACCGGGTTTTCTCATTGTTGTTAAGAGGTATGTCGGCATCGTATATATGCGGCGAGATCATGATCAATAGCTCGCTGTGTTCGACGACCTCCCTGTCATTGGAAAACAGCTGACCAACTAAAGGCAAATCTCCGAACAGGGGTACCTTGTCGCGGTTTATTCTTACTTCCTTGCTCCTTAGTCCACCGATGACGACGACCTGGCCGTCTTCCATCAGAAGTTTTGTGCTGACACGACGTCTGTCGACGATAGGGACATCTGTCGATCCAACACCTGCGACACCGGTGTTTATGCTTTGATCGGGCTCTATCGCAAGCAATATCTTGCCATCGTCTGTAATGATCGGACTGACCGTAAGCGTTATGCCCGCATTTTTAAACTCGGTCGATGAAATAGCGCTTGCGCCTCCGCCTCCGCTGTCGGTTTCGGTAAGTTCGGTGTATGGTATTTCTTCGACCGTTTCGATGAAAGCTGTTTGGCCGCTGACGACGAGCACTTTTGGGTTTGACAGTATCTCTGTGTTCCTTACTTTTTGGAGAGCCTTTACCGCAGCGTTGATCTGTCCGTTAAGAATGTTAAGCGTTCCACCCGAGGCCAGGTCGCTTAGCGATTGTGTATAGTTTACTGTGTTGCCGCTAAGCAGTTCATTCCAGTTTACGCCTATCTCTGTGTCATCGTTAAGCTGAACGTCCATGATGACGACTTCGATGAGTATCTGCCTGGGAGTCTGGTCGGCTTTGCGTATTTCTGAGACTATCCTTTGGACGTTCTCTTTGGTATCGCAAATTATGATAGTGTTCGTATCGGGGTCCGTGGAAATTGCCCCGTACGATGTCAACAGATTCGAGACGGTCGTTTCTAAATTTTCTGCGCGTAAAAACTTCAGCATAACGCTTGCCATATTTAGCTCGGGATCTTCTTCGATAACCGGGACGGCTTGTTTTTGCGACAGAGGAGGCGACTTTACTCTCCTTCTGGGTTTGGGGGCAGTCACTATCGCAAACGGGTCACTCTTTCCGATCAATTCATCGATGATCATGTCTTCAACATTTTTGCTATAGACTTCACCGCACAACAATAACGCTATCAATAATGTGCAGCACCAAAATGTTTTGTTAATTTCAGATGCTCTCATCCGGTATCAGCTCCTTACCTTCGCTTATATAAACAGTAATATCCATATTGCATATCAATCTTCCATCGCCCTCAGATGGCTTTATGGCCAAACCTTCAAGTGACAGCCGTTTTGGGCAGTCGGTAATGGTTTTTAAAAATCCGATTATTTGCCCGTACCCGCCGGCAAATTCCATTGAGGCACATCTTTCTGTAAACCTGACCTGATCCATTTCAGACCCATCGGCTGATCTGCAATCGGCGGCCTTGAAGGTCATCATTTCAATTTTGCATCCGCTAATATCTGCCAGATTTTCTAAACCGCTGAAGAATTCACTGCTTTGCGACGGAGTGAAAAAGTTTGACCTGAGTCCGGTTATTTCCTCGTTGATCGCATTGAGTTTTCTTTTTTTTACAGCCACCGATTTCCTCAGTATCAGAGCCTTTTTTTGCAGCGTATCTTTCATCGCATCGTACCGCTGGGAAGCATGAAGATAAGTTGTTTGCGGAGATACGGCCCAGTTGTACGCAGCAAGACCGAGTAGTATTACCGTTGAAACAGAAACTATTATCCGCGAAAGCGGGCTCGACTTCATTATCTGCTCAATTAGTTTTTGCATGCGCCCTCCCATTATCAGCTAGGACACATTTTACCGAATACTCGATCAACTCGGGCTGATTTTTACTTCTGCTTACTTTATTTATAGTTGCCCGGTGAAAGTACCGCGACATTCCAAGCATTTCTGTAAACTTGTGTGCCGACATAACGGAAAGAGCTTTTCCTTCGATGCCGATCTCTTTGCCGTTTGAATCCCGAATATGCGTAATATACAATTCGGCTGGTACTCTTTTTCGAATATCGCCCAAAATATCCGGCCAGAAATACAGGCCCTGGTCATCGGCAAGTATTATATTCATTGACTCTTTTTCCTTAGTCAATTCAGCGATCTGTATATCCAGCTGAGCTTGCTCGGCGATCAGATTTTTAAAGCCGGCTGCGATATCGCCCTGCTTTTGTTTTTCGACGACTTTCTCAGCCTCACTAAACCTTCGGCTTACCACACCCGATATGGCAAAAACCACGAAAAGCACGAACATAGAAGCAAAGGCGGTTACCATAAGCAGCTTCTTTGCCTCTTTCGCGTTTTTTGTTTCGAAAGGCACCATGTCGATATTTATATTCGGTCTGGCTGTTTCCAGCGGAGCCATCGCAAGCCCAACAGCGGCCAGAGACGCTGACAAAATCTTTCCGTTTGGCTCAACGATCGTATCGGAATAAACCGTTGAATCGCAACAAACCTTTCCTTTTTCGCCAAGCCTGCTCTGCATCTGCTGCTGGATCTGATCAGCATCCAAATCCATATCACGCAGGAGCACGGATACTTCCCATTCGTCTTCGGCGTCCTCTATCTCGATATCATAGAACTGCATAACCGCATCTATCTCGATGTTGCAGCGTTTGATATAATCCCGGGCATCCTTCGTATCGCTGTCAAAGTCGATACTTCTTATGAAATCCAGCGACTCTTTTCTGAACACACAGATGGTCACACCGGACTTTTTAAGCATCACGATCAGTACGTTACTGTCGTACTTGTTTCTTATCCGCTTGTCATATATTGCCCTAAGCGATGCCGTCACTGGCGAATCGATACTACCAACGCCTATTTTTGCGAGAGTAGCCGTCTTAAGCAAAGTCGATACCCCCTTCTTTTCGGCGGCAGATACGAAGATCCGTTCCCGGCCATCGGATGCATGCGGAATACCGCAATAGTCATAGGCTGTCTCTTTGCCGGCAAAGATGGCGTTATGCTTTAGCTCGGACTGAACGAACTGACTTATATTTGACGGCATCTCCTCCGGAAGATCCACCAGCCTAAGCAGTGAAGGTCTAACGGTAAGGGAGATCGTAGCAGAACCTTTTCGAATTCCATTTTTGGAAAGCAAGTCTTTGATCGTCTTCGATAGCAATACAGGATTGGTAATACGTCCGTCGCTTATTGCGCCATTGGGAATCGAAGCTGCAGCTGCCTTTATCAGTTTCACCTGGCCCTGGGATTGTTTTAAGAGCGCAAAGCTTACGCGGCTTTCAGAAATATCAATGCCAAGCGATGTCTTTGATCCTGTCATTATTCGTTTATCCTCATAGCATCAATCCGTATTATATATGGACTGCTGTCTGAAAGAGTAATATCTGCCTGAACACGCGAGGTAAAACCCTGACTTGATGTTCCGGTCGATTCGACAGTTATATTCGGTAAAGTTCCCGTGACTCCAACATCGTATGACCCGCCTTCGAAAGGCTTGCCGGTAAAACCTGCGGTCCAGCCGGAGTTCGTACGCAACTGAGAAAAGGCCTCATGTAGACCTGCCTCGGCGGTTGCGTGTGCCTGGGCTGAGGCGATGTGATTTTGCATGAGCATTATTTCCTCGGTGTTCATCTGCAAAATCCCCGCAACAAGCGTAGCCAGCAAGGCAATGGCAAATACCGCTATCAGGAGAACTGATCCCTTGTTTTTTGTCCTTGTTTTCATCATATCACTTCAGATTCTTCGACATGAAAGGCGTTTTGGATAATGAGACATCTCACAAAGTAGCGACAAAAAGCAAGGGTAACCAGACACCCCGAATTCCCTCCTCCCGGCCACACCACAAAAGCTTTTATGAGACTCAAGCAAAACTGATGCAATTAAAAGGCTGTTCTAAAATAATGGTCCGATATCTATTACGGTCTCATCTCTGAATTACCGCTTGGATTTATTACTACCGCCCAGGCATCGTCGCCATCTCCGGAATAAACGCAAAGGCAGTAATCGTCCATTATATTTATTACGTCAAGGTCTCTTGCTGTGTCGGCGGCAAACTCAACTGCAGAATTGCTCGACACTGACCATGCGCCTGTGTTCACCGTAAACGTGTTATACCAGCCGTCGTGTGTGTCTTTGCCATTGCAACGTTCATAAACACATAAGAATTTATTGGAACTTATCGGTGCCAGCTGCGGGGCCTTTCCGGCTTCCGGGTTAAATTCATCGAAAGTACCGTCCGAGATATTCCAGCTGTCTGTATCGACCGTAAATACTGTTGACCATCCATCACCATCTTCACCGGAATAGGAACAGAGGTAATGGGTAGAATCCAACCGCTTCAGTTCCGGGGTTTTGCCTTCCACTGGATCGTATTCATAAGGTGTTTCTTTGCTGATGCTCCAGTCGCTTGCGTCGACAGTCAGTACTACTACCCAGCCGTCATCCTTGTCGCCGGAATATGCACAGAGGTAATGAGTCGAATCTATCTTTGCAAGCGAAGGGGTTTTGCCCTTTTTATCGTCAAACTCGAAAGACGATTCAAGCTCTATTTCCCATGTTCCCGTATCGACGGTCAACACCGCAGCCCAACCGTCATCCTTGTCGCTTTCGTACGCACAGAGATAATGAGTCGAATCTATCCGGGCAAGCGACGGTGTTTTGCCATTTTTTTTATCAAACTCAAAAGAGGACTCGACCCCTATTTCCCATGTTCCTGTATCGACGGTCAACACCGCGGCCCATCCGTCATCATTATCACCTTGATATGCACAAAGATAATGGGTCGGATCTATTTGCCGCAGATCGGGCGATTTGCCTTTTTTGTCATCAAATTCAAAAAGAGAACCTCTTGAAATCTCCCACGTTGCCGTATCTACTGTCAGAATCGTTGCCCATCCGTCATCATTATTGCCCGTATATGCACAAAAGTAATGTTCGGTATCTATTTGAGCAAGTACCAGCTCCTTTCCCTTGACGGCATCGAATTCATAAGGCGTGTATGTTGCAGTGACCGAAACATCTCCGCTCGTCTGCAGGTATACCGATGTGCTGAAAGATTTGTCCTCCGCTCCTGATGCGGAATTTACAAAGTCTGCTTCGATCTTGACAAGCCTGATCAAATCAACATCGGTAGTCGGCGAATCAAGATCATCAAGGCTATAGCATGTAAACTGCAGGCTGGTTACAGGTCCGGCAAGTTCTGACTGGCTGCCCACCGGGCCGAATTGAATATAGTTGTTCGCCGAAAGGTCGCAGCGAAGTGTCGTACCAGTATTATCAACGAACTCAATGTAACCGGCCATATTGGATAAGCTGCTAACCGAAGTGACCCTCGTTGCGACGGAAAGGTGTCGTTTCAAGTACTCCATGGCAGCTCTTCCGTTTTGGACGGCTTCGCTGCCGCCGCGTCTGGCGTCCCAGCTTGCCTGAACATTACGGAATAAAGGAAGGACCGACGCGAATACGACGGAAATAATTGCCATCGCTATCACCATCTCCAGGAGCGTAAGCCCCTTTCGACAGACAAAATTTTTCTTAGAATATCTCATTGATTCACACTAAATACAGAATCACCATCGTTTGGCAATATTTGTTACAAGTGAGATGTCGACTTCATCAGAATCGAGACCGCTGTCGCTATCGGCATCATAGCCCACTTCGACCTTGACCTTACGAAGGTTAGGCCCTGTTGAGGTATCGGTTACATCGCAAAAATATTTTGTTTCAAGCTGCTCGGACGAAGTATCGAACGAACTGGCATAGTTATAAACCGAACGAGCCTTTAACTCGTCAAGTTTACCCTGAGCGAGGGTAAGGCTCTTTGTTTTTCTTTCAACTATCGCGGATATCGTATGCGCACTTGCAAGTCCTTTAAGGATCGGAACGATAGCGACGACAAGCAATGTGGAAGCTACAACTACTTCGGTCAGCGTAAAACCATTACGCCTTCCGGAAGAGATCCTGTGATCGGATGTTTTTTTTACTGTCAGTTCTCGACACATTTTACCATTCCCGTTGCACTGGTAACCGTTATCGCAAAACTCCTGCCTGATGAGCTTACCGTAATGGCGGTATCGCTGCCGCTGATCAGATTACCGAGCGGGGCAAACTGAAAAGTCGATCCGCCGGAACAACTAACCTGCGAATCGATCGAATGCATATCCAGCGTGGCAGAAGTATCGATGTTTTTAATT
>DAOVIC010000135.1 GCA_030671565.1 Anaerohalosphaeraceae bacterium | reverse complement strand
TTTTTTGCCCAAATCCTCAATAAAAGGATGGAATTTTGCACCTGTGTGTGTGAAAATACGGCTCATTGGCGTCATAGATAATGGCCTTGATAAGTCCTGTTTACGGTTTAATGATTCTGGAAAGGGAGTGATATGAATTTTGATCGCAAATTGAAGATGGGTATGGTTGGCGGTGGTCCGGGGGCGTTTATTGGCGAAGTACACCGTAAGGCTGCACGTCTTGATGAGGGTATCGAACTTGTTGCAGGTGCCTTCGATATTAATCCTCGCAAATCGAAACAGATGGGCAAAGAACTTTGTCTCAATTCCAAGAGGGTCTATCGCACTTATGAGGAGATGATCGAAAAGGAACTGAAACTTCCTGAAGGTGAACGGATCGATTTTGTCGCTATATGTGTTCCGAATAACTGGCACTTCCCGATCGCAAAGGCATTCCTTGAAGCCGGTTTCCATGTGATGTGTGAAAAGCCGATGACGCTTAACGTCGCAGAGGCGAAAAAACTTAAAGAGATCGTAAAGAAAACCAGACGTGTCTTCGGTCTTATGCATAATTATACCGGCTACCCGATGGTAAAACTTGCGAGAGATATGGTCAAGCAGGGCGATATTGGCAAGATCCGCAAGATCATAGTTCAGTATCCGCAGGGTTGGCTTGCCACGGCGGTCGAGAAAACCGGTCAGCAGCAGGCTGCATGGAGAACGGACCCCAAGCAAAGCGGCGGAGCAGGCTGTATGGGTGACATCGGCACTCATGCGGAAAACCTCGCCGAGTATATCACCGGCCTTAAGATCAAGGAAGTTTGTGCCGACCTTACGACGTTTGTTAAGGGCAGAAAGCTTGACGATGACGGCAACTGCCTGCTGAAATTCAGTAACGGAGCTAAGGGTATTCTTCATGCAAGCCAGATTTCGATCGGTGAAGAGAACGGGCTGGCGATATGGGTTTACGGCGAAGAGGGAAGTTTGGAATGGCATCAGGAACATCCGAACTATCTCTATGTTAAGGAACCGGACGGACCTGTTCAGACATGGAGGCGTGGTAATGATTATGTAGGTGCGAAAAGTCCTGCTGCCGGACGTGCGACACGTTTGCCGTTCGGTCACCCGGAAGCGTTCTTTGAAGCTATGGGCAACGTCTATGGCAATTTCGCGGATACTCTTCGGGCTAAACTTAGCAGAACCAAAGCCGATCCGCTTGCCAGGGACTTCCCGGACGTAAACGACGGACTTCGCGGTATGCAGTTTATCGATACAGTGCTTGCCAGTACAAAGAGTAAACAAAAATGGACGAAATTTAAAAAATAATACAGGGAGAGAATACAATGGCTAGACCAGTAACACTTTTTACGGGACAATGGGCAGACCTTTCGCTTGAGGAATTGGCGGCGAAGATGGCCGAGATCGGTTATGAAGGGCTTGAACTTGCCTGTTGGGGCGATCATATGGACCTCGACAAAGCCGCAACTGATAAGGCCTATTGCAAAAAGCAGCTTGGTATTCTTGAGAAGAATAACCTTAAGGTGTATGCGATCAGTAACCACCTGGCAGGCCAGCTGGTTTGCGATCTTAATAACGACAGCCGTTCGGATGGGTTTGCTCCGGCTGATTGTGCAGGAGATGCGGAAAAGAAACGCGCGTGGGCTGTTGAGAATATGAAAAATGCCGCGCGAGCTGCCAGAAATCTCGGTGTCAAGGTTGTCAACGGTTTTACGGGTTCATCGATCTGGCATATGCTTTACAGTTTTCCGCCTGCCTCCGATGAGATGATCGATGACGGGTTTAAGTATTTCGCAAAGATGTGGAATCCTATTCTTGACGTCTTTGACGAGTGCGGTGTTAAGTTTGCTCTTGAAGTGCATCCCACTGAGATCGCTTTCGATATTTACACGGCCAAACGTGCGCTGGAAGCAATTGGCAATCGCGAGGCTTTCGGATTTAACTTTGACCCGAGTCACCTGTACTGGCAGATGATCGATCCCGTTGCGTTTATCAAAGAATTCCCGGATCGTATTTACCATGTACACATGAAAGATGCCGCACTGCAGCTTGACGGCAAGAGCGGAATACTTGCTTCGCATCTTAACTTCGGCAAACAGGATAGGGGATGGGATTTCCGTTCGCTTGGTCACGGCGGTGTTGATTTTGAAGAGATCATTCGTGCCCTGAACCATATCGGTTACACCGGTCCGCTTTCGGTTGAGTGGGAAGATTGCGGCATGGAAAGGTTCCACGGAGCTGCGGAAGCTTGCGATTTTGTAAATGCGGTAGATTTTTCGCCTTCGAACGTTCAGTTCGATGCTGCATTTGATGATTGATCTGTCCAAGCCGACCTGCGGTCAGTTTGGAAATGTAAAATGAAGGAAACCGCCTTCGGCGGAAAGGGATTGTTTTATGAAGAGACGTGATTTTATTAAGGCAGGCGTCGGTGCTGTTGGGTTTCCTTATATTATTCCGTCGTCTGCTTTAGGTAAAGGCGGAACTGTCGCTCCGAGCAATCGAATTGTCATGGGTACTATCGGTTACGGTTGGCAGGGCGGGTCCAATACGCGAGAACTCATTAACATAGCAGGTGTTCAGTATGTTGCGGCATGTGATGTTGACGCTAATCATCTTAGAGATGTCACGGGCATGATAAACAGGACCAACGGCAATGATGACTGTAAGGGGTATGTTGACTACAGGGAAATGCTGGCCAACCACAAGTTTGACGCGGTTAATATCGCGTTGCCGGACCATTGGCATGCGATACCGACGATAGATGCCTTAAAGGCTGGTTGTGATATTCATGGCGAAAAACCTTTGGCGCATAATCTCGTTGACGGCAGGGCGATCTGCAATGCCGTCAAGAGGTACGGCCGAATATGGCAAACAGGTTCGTGGCAGAGATCCACATCGAACTTCCATCATGCCTGCGAGATCGTTCGCAATGGCCGGATTGGAAATATACATACCATAGAAGTCGGTCTGGGCGGTGGTTTTAAAGATTATACGGGAAGCGGCGACCAGGTCGATCCCGTACCCGTTCCAAAAGAACTCGATTATGATAGATGGATCGGTCCGGCTCCGTGGGCCGAATACTGCCCGGCAAGGGTACATAAAAATTGGCGATGGCATTTGGATTATGGCGGCGGCAGGTTGATGGACTGGGTCGGTCACCATGTTGATATTGCTCACTGGGGAATCGACTGCGATCATACCGGGCCAATTGAGATCGAAGGAAGCGGAACTCGGCCGGCGACCGGATTGTGGAATACGCACACTGACTTTGATATTACAGCGAAGTACGCAAACGGTATTGTTATGAAGGTATCGAGCAAACTGAGCGGCGGAACCAAATGGATCGGCGATGACGGATGGGTCTATGTTAACCGCGGTAAATTGCGTGCGAGCAATCCCGGGATTCTAAAAGAAAAATTCGGGCTAAAGGACGTAAGACTTTATAAGAGCAACAACCATATGGTCAATTTCATCGAGTGCGTAAAAAGTCGCAAAGAAACCGTTACGCCTGTTGAGAGCGCTCATCGTTCGGCTAGCGTGGGGCATTTGGCTTTTATCGCGATGGAGATTGGCAGGAAACTCAAGTGGGACCCTGAGAATGAAACCTTCCCGAATGATCCGGATGCGAATCGCTTGCTTTCGGAGCCCAAAAGAAGTCCGTGGGGTATTTCGTGAAATTACAGATAGTTTCTGTTAATGACGGCCTTTTATTTTTCCGTTCGTATTTTGAAAAGATTACAAGGATATCTAAATGAAGCTTTTGAGTAGAATATTGTTTTTCGTTTTATTTTTGGGGATGTGCGGGTCAGTTTTTGCAGCCGGTCTCGATAAAATTTTGGACGGTGTTGGCCAGTATGAATATGGTAAAAGCCGTATGCCATTGACAGAATTGGAGAATACGGTTAAGGCCGCTTATAGCTCTCCCGTCGAGCTGCTTGCGATTGAAAAAACGCTGGCGGAATTTCTTGTAACGGATGCCACTTTAACCGGCAAGGATTTTGTTTGTCGTCAGTTGGCCCTGATCGGCGGAGAGCATTGTATCCCCACCCTGGGATTATTGCTTGCCGACCCTGATACATGTGATATCGCACGATACGCTCTTGAAAGAATACCGGGCGATTCTTCAAACAAAATGTTACTGACCATGCTGGGCAAGACAAAGGGTAATTGCAGGATCGGTATTATAAATAGTATCGGTGTACGACGGATCAATGACGCGGTCAAGGCGTTGTCTAAGCTTACAGCCGACAGCGATAAGCAAGTCGCCGCCGCCGCGATCAATGCTCTTGGTCAGATCGCCAGTGCCGATGCCGCAGATGTATTGAGCAAAATAATCAGCAAAGGCGGCGATGATGTCGTAAGTTTGGCATCGGATTCTTACCTTAAGTGTGCCGATCAGTTGGTAGCCGATGGTAAGAAGAAGGATGCATTGAAGGTGTACGATAAGGTCAGCCGCCACAGCGATGACCCGATGCTCAAGACGGCTGCGTTTATCGGTATGATCGAAGCCTCTGATGACCCGACGGATATTCTTGTTTCGACCATCGATTCAAAGGATGCTGTTTTGCAGGGTCAGGCGATATTGATGGCAGATAAGATC
>DAOVIC010000009.1 GCA_030671565.1 Anaerohalosphaeraceae bacterium | reverse complement strand
GGGATACTTGCGACGCCGTCGAAGGCGCTTGCGGACGAGGTGCTTAAAGAGCTTGCCAAGCAGGTTGTGAAACTGGACCGTGCGGAGGAGACTGCGAGGTGTCTTAGCGAATTCGGCGCTATCGTGGTTCTTGGGAGCATGAAAAAAACTGTCGCGTTTGCGAATGAATTTGCTGCCGAACACTTGCAGATACAGTGCGGCGAAAAGAGCAGGGAAATTGCCGGTAGGATCAAAAACGCCGGGGCGATCTTTATCGGTGCTTACTCTCCGGTTGCGGTTGGCGACTACTGGGCGGGGCCGAGTCATACGCTGCCTACGCGTCAGACGACAAAATATTTTAGTGCGGTAACCAGCAACGACTTTATCAAATCGTCAAGCATTATCGAATACGACAAGGATCAGCTCGCCGAAAGTGCGGGGGATATTGTCCGGCTTGCGATGACCGAAGGTCTCGACGCACATGCAAAAAGCGTGGAGATCCGGCAGAAAAAGTAAAACTCTTTCTAACTGAGTTTTTCTTTTATAAGCTCTTCTGCTTTTTTTAGTGCTTCTTTTAGTTTGGCTGGGTTTTTTCCGCCTGCTTGTGCCATTTGCGGTCTTCCGCCTCCGCCTCCGCCTACTATCGGGGCGATCTGCTTTATAATGTCGCCTGCTTTTAGGCCCTTTTTGACGAGGTCATCTGTTACACCGCAGAGGAGCATCGCTTTGTCTTTTCCTTCTGCGAGTCCTAAAACTATGGCAGCGGATTTTGCTTTCTTTTTCAGCATATCGATAGCGTCTCTTGCCTGATCGATGCCGCCTGCTGAAAGCTGGCCGGTGATGATCGATGCGTCTGCGATCTTTTGGGCGTTGTCCAGTAAACCCTTTGCCTCAGACAGGACGTCTACGCCGCCTTTTTTCGCGGCCTGTTTCAATTCTTTGGCAAGTTTTTTGTTGTCTTCGAGAAGTTTTTCGACCCTGGGGACGATTTGTTCGGCGGGGACTTTCAGTGCGAGGCAAAGAGCGTCGATGGATTCGCTTCTTTCCAATAGAAAGGCGTTTAGGCCCTCTCCGGTCAGGGCGGTTATCCTGCGTATTCCCGCTGAGATGCTTTCCTCTTTTACGATTTTAAATCCGTTGATCTGGGCGGTGTTTTCCACGTGTATCCCTCCGCAGAACTCCTTGCTGAATGCTTCGTTGATCTGGGAAGCATCGTCTGCGCCAACGGCTACGACGCGTACCTCATTGCCGTACTTTTCGCCGAAGAGCGCCATGGCGCCGAGTTTTTTCGCTTCGTCTATCGACATGACGTGGCATGTGACGGGATAGGACTGGGCGATCTTTTCGGCTACGAGCTTTTCAACGTGTTCGATCTGGGTGTCGGTAAGCGATTTGGGGTATGTGAAATCGAAACGCAGATAATCGGATGAGACGAGGCTGCCCTGCTGGCGGACCGTGTCGCCGAGTACCTGCTGGAGAGCCCATTGGAGAAGATGTGTTGCCGTGTGATTTTTTGTTACGGCAAATCGCTTTATGTCAACCGATGCATTTACTTCGTCGCCGATCGCAATGCTGCCTGAAACCATTTTGCCCTTATGGACAACGCAGTCGGCGATCTTTTCGGTGTTTTCGACGATGAATTTTCCGCCCGGCGATTCTATGACGCCAAAGTCTCCGGTCTGGCCGCCGCTTTCGGCGTAGAAACAGGTGTCATTTAAGACCAGTGCAACTTCTTCGTCACTGTCTGATAATGTTCCTTCGGTGACGAATCCTGTTTTATCTATCCAGCCGAGCAGCGTGGTTTGACACTGGCGGGAATGATATTTTTGGGAGTCTATAGTGGCTGGAAGTTCGACGCCGCTTAGGGCGCCTTTGAGTGAGATGGTTTTTTGGCCGGCTCTTGCGCGTTCCCTTTGCTGCTGCATGTGCTCGCCAAATCCTACGGTGTCTACTTCGAGGCCGCGTTCGCGTGCCATTAGTTGCGTGAGGTCGAGGGGGAATCCGTAGGTGTCGTACATCTGGAACGCGTCGGCGCCGCTTATTGTTTTGTCTTCTTTTTTGTCGGCTCTGTCGGCGGCCTGGGCGAAAATTTCCAGACCCCTGTCAAGCGTTCGTCCGAAGCTTTCCTCTTCACTTTTTATTACGGTTTTGATGAAGTCGGCACGTTCTTTGACCTCGGTAAAGGCTTCGCCCATGACATCCGATACGACGTCTACCAGCTTGTACATGAATGGTTCGTGGGCATCGAGGATACGTCCGAACCTTGCTGCACGTCTTAATAGACGACGCATTACGTAGCCTCGGCCGTCGTTGGAAGGGACAACGCCGTCTGCGATCGAAAATGTCAGGGCCCGGATGTGGTCGGAGATAACTCTGAACGCGTTGTCGACCTTGCTGCCGAGCTTGCTGGTGTATTTGTGTCCGGTGAGGTCGGCGATGGCGTCGATGATGGGCATGAAGAGGTCGGTGTCGTAATTGCTTTTTTTGTTCTGCAGGACCGCGGTTATTCTTTCGAGGCCTGCGCCGGTGTCGATGTAGTTGGCAGGGAGCTTGACGAGCGAGCCGTCTTCCTGTCGGTTGTACTGTATGAAGACGAGGTTCCACAATTCGATGTACCTTGCGCATCCGGCGTTTACTTCGCACTTGTGGCCGTGGACGTGCTGCATGTCGCAACGGTCGGGGCCGAGGTCGATGTGAATTTCGCTGCAAGGTCCGCAGGGTCCGGTGCTTCCCATCTCCCAGAAGTTGTCCTTTTTGCCGCAGGCGAGGATCCGATCCGGAGATATGGAGGTAACTTTTTTCCATAATTCGGTCGCTTCTTCGTCCAGGCTTGAGCCGTCCTTTTCGTCGCCGGCAAAAACTGTGGCCCAGAGTTTGTCCTGGTCGATGCCGTAGACTTCTGTGAGGAGCTGCCATGCCCATTTTATCGCATCTTCCTTGAAGTAATCATCGAAAGACCAGTTGCCAAGCATCTCGAAAAAGGTGTGGTGATATGTGTCGATCCCGACTTCTTCGAGGTCGTTGTGCTTTCCGCTTACGCGGATGCACTTCTGGCTGTTTGCAGCACGGGGACAATCTGGTTTTCTCAGCTGGAGAAAAATGTCCTTGAACTGGTTCATGCCTGCGTTTGTAAACATCAGCGTCTCGTCGCCGATGGGAGCGACGGGTGCGCTGGGGACAAAAGTGTGTCCGTTCTTTTTGAAAAAATCTATAAACGCACTGCGAATTTCTTTCGATGTAAACACTGTCTCTTCTCGCTATCGAATTCTAATTTACTTTTAATAACCTTGAACCAGCGGCGGTTCTATTCTTTCGCCATGCCTTTTGCTGCGAGTATTTTGTGCTCTATCTCGCTTGTGAGGTCCTTGTTTTCCTGGAGGAATACCTTTGCTTTTTCACGTCCCTGTCCGAGTCTCATGTCGCCGTAATTTAGCCATGCTCCGCTTTTTTGGAGTACTTCGCATTCGACACCCAAATCCAGGAGGTCGCCTACGTAGCTTATTCCGCTGTCGAACATGAGGTCGACTTCGGCTTGCTGGAATGGGGCGGCGACTTTGTTCTTTACGATCCTTGCTCTTACACGGTTACCTGTCGCCCTGCCTGTGCTGTCCTTGATGGTTGCGATCCGTCTTACGTCTACACGTACGGAACAGTAGAACTTCAGGGCGTTTCCGCCTGATGTTGTTTCGGGGTTACCGAACATGACGCCGATCTTCATTCTGATCTGGTTGATGAACACGAGGGTCGTTTTGCTCTTGCTTATTGCACCGGTTAATTTTCGCATTGCCTGACTCATTAGTCTTGCCTGAAGTCCGACGTGACTTTGTCCCATTTCGCCCTGCAGTTCGGCTGCGGGGACGAGGGCTGCGACAGAATCAATGACGATGATATCGACTGCGTTCGATTTGATGAGCATCTCTGCGATGTCGAGGGCCTGTTCACCGGTGTCGGGCTGGCTGACCAGCATGCTGCTGACGTCGACACCGAGTTTCTTTGCCCATGTGGTATCGAGGGCGTGTTCTGCGTCGATGAATGCGGCGACTCCGCCTGTCTTTTGTGCTTCAGCAATGGCGTGGAGTGCGAGGGTAGTTTTACCGGAAGATTCCGGTCCGAATATTTCGACGACCCGACCTCTTGGGAACCCTTTGCCGCCAAGTGCTATGTCTATTGAAATAGCGCCTGAGCTTATACCCTCTATTTTCGATATATTCGACTCGTCCATCTTCATGATGGAACCTGAGCCGTATTGTTTTTCGATCTGTGCGATGGCCCTGCTTAGAGCATTGTCTTTGCCGCCTGCTGCCGGGGCTTCTGCGGTTTTTTTAGTCTTCTTTTTTGCTACTGTTTTTTTAGCTTTTGCCATTTTAGCTCCTCAGATAACCTGTGAAAAAATTAAATATCAAAATGTAAAATTGAAGCATCGGCCTATCGGCCGAAACTTAATTACCCTGTCAACTGGCATTCTTTCATCAGCCTGTATACAGGTCCTGTTTTTGTCAGTTCGCTTTCGTATATGCAGATGGAATTAACATTGCACGCACCTGCTTTAAAATCTTCATATTTGCCGATCAAACGCTCGAGCCTTTTTCCCAGTTGAAAACTTTTTATTCTGCAAAGCGTAAGGTGTCCTACAAACTTTTTATTGTCAGCCTTCCATCCGGCGAGGCTGAAGTTGTCTTCCAGGTCGGTCTGGAGGTCCTGAAGTATTTTGTTTTCATCGACACCGACCCATGCTACCCTTGCGGGGCGGCCGAATGTTCCAACATTTTTTACTTCGAGCGAAAACCCGCTGTGTTTTTTTGCGACGGAGGCTACTATGCCGCATACTTCCATCAGATCGGTGTCCTGTACCTCGCCGAGAAACTTGAGGGTAAGGTGCATACGTTCGGGCTCGACCCACTTTATTGCTTCTGTGGCAGGCCCCAGATCGCTACGCATATTTTTCTGAAGCTTTTCTACCTGCTCCAGCATTTCCCTGTCAATATCAACGGCAATAAAACAACGCATCTAAAGCTCTATTCAAAACTGCGTAACTTTTCTCAGCATATCATATCTTTCTTCGATCCTGTCCATATCGGCTGCCTTCATGCCGTGTATCGAAAAATCACCTATCGTAAATGAAGCAGAAACTGTACCGAAAACTATCGCATTTCTAAGCGAAACGAAGTCGACCTTGTCATCTCGTGCGAGTGAGCCCATCATCGCGCCTGCAAATGAATCTCCAGCACCAGTGGGATCTATGACGACCTCTGTCGGATATGCCGGCAGTATAAATGAATCGCCGGCTCTGTTTAGCATCATCGAACCGTACTCGCCCCGTTTTATTATGACGACCTCTGGTCCCATCTCGAGTATTTTCTTTCCGGCTGTGGTTACATTCTGATATCCGGTAAGTAGTTTTGCCTCGCCATCGTTTAAAACAAACATGTTTATGCGGTCGAGCAACACCTTCAGGTCGTCCCCTGCCGTTTCTATCCAGAGGTTCATGGTGTCGGCGACTACGAAGGCGGGGTTTTCGATCTGGTCCAACAGCTGCAATTGCAGCGATGGTGCGGTATTTGCGAGAAAGACGTACTTACTGTCCTTGTAGGTTTCAGGGAACTTTGGCGAGGATTCGGAAAGGACATTTAGCTCGACGTTGTCGGTGTTGGCTTCGTTCATGGCGCCTTCATACGAACCTGACCAGCGGAATGTTTTGCTGCCCTGGCGTACTTCCAGTCCGTGAAGATCGATGTCCCTCCCTGCAAAGACCTCGGAAAGGTCAAAAGGACAGTCGTCGCCGATGACACCTAGAAAACGTACGGGACAAAAATTGCTTGCTGCCAAACTGAAATAAACCGCAGAACCCCCAACACAGCTTTCGCTAACACCGAATGGGGTTTTGACCGTATCAATTCCTATCGAACCTGTGACCAAAAGCGACATTTCCCAAATCTCCTTATTTTGAAAACTTCTCTAATGTAATATCAATTCTCTTTAGCGTGTTATCCATTCCCAGCATATCGACGGAATCGAATATGGGTGGGCTGATCGTATTTCCGCAAATTGCGACTCGCAGGGGCTGGGCCACTTTGCCAAGTCCGACAGAAAGCTCTTCGGCGAGTGTGCGGAGAATATTCTCTATCGCTTCTGAGGTGACGTCGTCAAGTGCGGCGAGCCTTTTGCGTACTTCGGCAAGGACGTTAAGGCCGTCGTTTTTCATTAGAACCTTGTTGACAGCTTTTTCGTCGTACTCAACGCAATCGTCTGCGAAGAAAAGGAAGCGTGTTTTTGTTTCTATTTCGGCGAGTGTTCTTGCTCCTGCACATGCCTGCAAAATTCGATTAAGGATCGCATCGTCACCTGAAGCGACGGGGGATTTTTTGAACTCGACGTAGCGTTTGAAATGTTCGAGCAGCTTTTCGGGGCCGGGCATTCGCATATGCTCGGTGTTAAAAGCGAGCAGTTTTTTTCGGTCGAAGAGGCTGTTTGATTTTGCCAGGCGGGTAAGATCGAAACATTCTATCTGCTCGGCAAGAGGCATTATCTCCCGGTCGTCGGAGGTGCTCCATCCCAGAAGGCCCATGAAGTTGACCATTGTTTCGGGGAGGTAGCCGCTTGATGCGAAATCTACGATGTTTATCTCCGGCAGGGTTACGCCGAGATATTTTGCTATGGCATCGATGGCCGGCATGTCGGGGACAGATTCGCCCTTTGTGAAACTTTCGAATTCTTCGACGGTTATTCCTCCGATGTCCGCTAGTTTTTGTGTGTCGACCTGGCCGCGTCCTTTTATGGACATTCGAAGTGTCTTGGGTCTTTCGCGTTTGCTGAGTTTTCCGCCTCCTTCACTGACGGTTACTGACATGTGAGCGTAAACCGGGCGGCGAAATCCGAGTGCGTCCTGCAATGTCTGGTGGCCGGGGGTGTTCATCAAATGCTCCTGGCCGCGTATGACGTGGGTTACGCCCATCAGCTCGTCGTCGATGACAACGGCCATGTGGTATGTGGGGAAACCGTCGGACTTCTGGATGATGAAATCGCCGATCTCGCCTGCGCGGAAAGTAACCTCGCCGCGCACTACGTCGTTTATGACAATGTCGCCATCTGGGACAGCGAAACGGACGACGACGGGACGGCCCTGCTGGCGGGCGTTTTTGACGTCTTCGGCAGTGGGGAAGGTCTCGGGGCGAACGTAATTGTAAGTTTTCTTCTGTTTGGCAGCTTCGTCACGTATGGCTGCGAGTTCTTCGGGAGTCTCAAAGCAGTGATAGGCCTTGCCTTCGTCCAGAAGCCGGGCGATGTATTTGTCGTAAATGTCTCGGCGCTCGGACTGGTGGTACGGACCGTTGGGGCCGTCAACCTCGGGGCCTTCGTCCCAATTCAGTCCCAGCCACTTCAGGTCGTCGATGACCTGCTGGGTGGCGGTTGGGGTGTTTCGCTTGACGTCGGTATCCTCTATTCGAAGGATAAATTTTCCGCCTGACTGACGGGCAAGAAGCCAGTTGAAAAGTGCAGTTCTCGCTCCACCAATGTGCAAATAACCCGTCGGAGAGGGTGCAAAACGCGTAACTATCATTAAATAACCTCAAATGTCATAAAAAATTATCAAGAACACCAGAGATTAAGCGAGAGATGGGAAATTGTCAAGCTTAAGATAGGCCGGATAGAAAAGTTAAACACGGTACAAATGGAGGTTTCGGCTATTGAACTTCGCTCAGGGTGCCTTTTGTAAAACTTATTGAAACAAAAAATCCGCCTCGAAATCCAAAAAGCGAACATCGTCTTGTTTTTTGGGCCAAAGCCTGCTATTCTGTTCGACAAATCTATCTTCAGAACTATATGAGGTTTGTCATAATGGAAAATAATGAGAAAAGTGCATCACTGGACTTCGTTAGAACTATCGTTGACTGCGATATAAAAACTGGTAAGAATGACTCTCGTGTTCATACGCGTTTTCCTCCTGAGCCTAACGGGTATCTTCATATCGGTCATGCCAAGAGTATCTGTCTTAACTTTGGGATCGCTAAGGACTTTTCGGGATTGTGCAATCTTCGGTTTGACGATACTAACCCGGTTAAGGAAGAGGAGGAATATGTCCGGTCCATCGAGGAAGATGTCAGGTGGCTCGGCTGGGACTGGGAGGGGCGGCTTTATTTCGCGTCGGATTATTTTCAGCAGATGTATGACTGGGCGGTGGAGCTTATTAAAAAGGGTAAGGCTTATGTTTGCGATCTTAGTGCGGAGGAGACGCGGGGGTATCGCGGGTCGCTGACCGAGGCTGGTAAGAACAGTCCATTTCGGGAACGAGGTGTTGAGGAAAATCTCGATCTGTTCGAGAAGATGAAAAACGGTGAGTTTGCCGATGGGTCGCGGACGCTGAAAGCTAAGATCGATATGGCGTCTGCGAATCTTAATATGCGCGATCCGGTTATGTATCGTATTTTGCACGCGACGCATCACCGGACAGGGGATGATTGGTGTATCTATCCGATGTATGACTGGGCGCACGGGCTTGAGGATTCTATCGAGGGGATAACGCACTCGATCTGTACGCTTGAGTTCGAAGATCATCGGCCCCTTTATGACTGGTTTTTGGATCAGCTTGAGGTGCATCATCCGCAGCAGATCGAATTTGCGCGGTTGAATTTGACGTATACCGTTATGAGCAAGCGGAAACTGCTTGGGCTTGTTCAGGGCGGTCATGTGAACGGTTGGGACGATCCGCGTATGCCGACGATCTCGGGGATGAGGCGGCGGGGTTATAGTGCCGCTTCGATTCGCGATTTCTGCAGGGGTGTGGGAGTTGCGAAGTTTAACAGTACGGTGGATTTTGCGTTTTTGGAACATTGCGTTCGGAAAGACCTTAACGAGTGTGCGCCTCGTGTGATGGGGGTTTTGAATCCGCTTAAGGTTGTGATCGAAAACTATCCGGATGGTCAGGTGGACGAGCTTGAGGCTATAAATAATCCTAACGACCCGGATGCGGGGACGCGTATGGTGCCGTTTTCGAAGACGATCTATATCGAGCGGGATGATTTTATGGAAGATCCGCCGAAGAAATTTTTCCGGCTTGGGCCGGGGAGGGAAGTTCGGCTTCGCTATGCTTTCTTTATTACCTGTACCGATGTGATCAAGGACGATGATGGTAATATTATCGAACTGCGGGCGACTTATGACCCTGAAACTCGCGGGGGCGATGCTCCTGACGGCAGAAAAGTGAAGGCGACGATGCACTGGGTTTCGGCGGCGCATGCTATCGAAGCGGAGGTTAGGCTTTATGACAGTCTCTTTACGAAAGAAAATCCCGAAAAGACCGAGGAAGGCGAAGATTTTATCGTTAATATCAACCCTGAGTCGCTGAAGGTGCTGGACGGCTGTTTGGTGGAGCCGTCGCTTGCGAATACCAAATCAGGCGATAAATACCAGTTTGAGCGATTGGGTTACTTCTGTACGGATAAGGAATCATCGGGAGGGAAACCTGTGTTTAACAGGACGGCGACCTTGCGAGATACGTGGGCGAAGATCCAAAAGCAAAACAAAAACAAGCCGAAGAAGAAATAAGTTACTCAAACTGACCGATTTTAAAGGCTTGCGCCGCAGTGTTTGCAGTGTTTTGCGTCTTTGTCGTGTCCCTGGCGTGTGCATTGGGGGCAGGTCTGGGTTGTTATTTCTTTTTTGGATACCTGTGTCAATTCTGCGGTTACTATTCCTGTGGGGACCGCGATTATTGAATAGCCTAGTATCATTACCATGGCAGCCAACATCTGGCCGATTCCTGTCTGGGGTGAGATGTCGCCGTAGCCGACGGTTGTTAAAGTAACGATCGCCCAGTAAACGCTTTTGGGGATACTGGTAAAACCGCTTTGCGGGTTGTGGCCCTCTATTACGTACATCAATGAGCCAAGGATCACAACGAGCGTAAGGACGGCGAAGAAAAAAACCAATATCTTGCGTTTGCTTGAAGCGAGAGCAGCCATCAGGACGTTGGCTTCGCTGACGAATCTTGAGAGGTGGAGAATACGGAATATTCGCAGGACCCGCAACAGGCGGATCACCAAAAGATAACGGCTTCCGGGGAGGATGAGGTTCAGGTATGTGGGCACTATTGCAAGGATATCGACGATGCCGAAAAAGCTTCTTGCGTAACGGATCGCACGGCCTGCACAGGCCAGCCGAAGGAGATACTCGATAGTAAATAAAATTGTGAAAAACCACTCCGCTGTTTTAAGAAGAGTGCCCCACTTCTGGCTGATACTGCTGACGCTGTCGAGCATAACGACGGCGACGCTTGCGAGGATGCTTACTATGAGGAGTACATCGAAGAGCTTTCCTGCGGGAGTGTCGGCTTCGAATATTACGACAAACAGCTTCTTACGCCATCCGGTGAGTGCGTCCTTGTCAACACGTTCAGCTAATCTATCGGTCATGTTTTCAGTCCCGGTTTTTCCATTCCAGAGGATCGAGTTTGTAATATTTCTTTAACTGTTCGTATAGTTCGGGCTGCTTTTTCTTCATCTGTTTTGCTTTTTCGAAAAAGGTTTCCGTTGCCACCGCAAAGAATTCGGCTGGGTTTGTTGCGCCGTATTTATTCATAACAGTTTTTCTTCGCCAGCCTTTTTTCAGCATGGCATCATACTCCGAACCGAGAACTTTTGCCCAAGTGCGGTAGCTTGAACCTTGACCCAGTATAGGGGCGCCGTCTGCGTCTCCGTCTTCCTGGTCGAGTCGGTGCGAGAACTCGTGCATTACTACGTTTCTGCCGTCGTGCATATTTCTTGCGCCGCCCTGAACGGAATTCCATGCCAAAACTACAGGGCCGTTTTGCCATGATTCTCCGAGGCGGGCACTGTTTGCGCCTTGACCTTTAGCAACGTAAGTATCGGGATATATGTATATCGTTCGCAGTTTGGGATAATATCTTGTTTTTCGGTTTAGCAGGAGGATGCAGGCCTGGGCGGCGATGGAGACCTTCATCTCTTCGGTGACTTCAAGACCGGCGCAACCTTCGAATATCTTTTCCCCGATGAATACATTTATCAAGCCATGTAATTGTGTTCTCAGGTCGGCTGGCATTATTTTATACATGGGAAAGTTTTTTTCGATGATGGCGGTCCAATCGGCGGGGAAAGCTTTGGCTCTTAGTTTTCTGCATCTGGCGTTTTGGAGAATTCGTTTTAGAATCGCCCATCCGACTATCAATACTACTATTGCAGCCAACATTGACCATGCTATTATACGATGCATGTGCTTTCCTTTGCCTAACCGAATAACTGGTCAAATTTTTCGGCGATGTTTTCACTTTTGCACAGTGTTTCGCCTATCAGGACAGCGCCGACGCCGACGTCTATCAGCTTTTCAACATCCTGTCTTGTTTTGATGCCGCTTTCGGCGATCAGCTCGCTTGTGTTATCGACCAGTTCGGCGAGTCTGCTTGTTGTGCTTATGTCAACTGTCATTGTGGTGAGGTCACGGTTGTTTATTCCCAGTACGGTGTATTGGGGCTGGGGGAAATCGGCGAGAGAACGGAGCATTAACAGGGAATCTGCCGTGTGGACCTCTATGATAGATGTCAGGGTGAGAGTTCTTGCCAATATTAACAGGTCCATGAGGCGGGCGGGTTTTAATGCGTCTGCGATGAGTAATATGGCGTCTGCGCCGGCGGCGCGGGCTTCGTATATCTGGTACTCATCGACGAAGAAGTCTTTTCGCAGAACGGGCAGTTGTACGCCTGCTTCTTTGATCTGCGAAATATACTCGAGCCTGCCCTGGAAATACTTTTCATCCGTCAGGACGCTGATGGCGTCTGCGCCGCAGGTTTCATAAGTTTTGGCGATGGCTGCCGGGTCGAAGTCCTTTCGTATCAGGCCTGCGGAGGGGGAGGCTTTTTTTACCTCGGCGATGACATTCAGTCCGCGGGGATTCTTTTTGGTTACGGCTTTGTAGAAATTGCGACACTTTGGCAGCGATGCAACCTCATTCTGAAGCTGTGAAAGCGAAGTTTTTGTGCGTCTGGATTCGACCTCGGCGAATTTACCGGCAATGATCTGGTCTAGTATATTACCCAAAATCAACTCCTAACCGGAAACCTGAACGAAGGCCATTCTTAGCTGGGCCATGGTATCTGTGAGCATTTTTTTCTCTTCGTCAGACAAATTGCCCTTTGTTTTCTCTTCGAGAACAGCAAGCATGTCGATATTGAACTTGGCTATTTCGATGTCCGGTTTTCTGTCTTTTGTTTCCTCTGTGGTGATAACTCCAAGTGCAAAGAGGGTCTGGGTTGCGAACATGCTGACAAGTCCCTGGAAATCGGCATCGGGTAGAGGACCGCGCTCGGGTTTTGATTCGTCCTGATCCGATTGGACCTCCCTGGTATCTTCTTCCTTCTTCAGTTCTTCCTTTTCACGACTTGCCTGTTCTTTCCAGCCTTCGTCAATGATGATTTTCTTTTCTTCGTTATTTTCTGCCATAATGTCACCTCACAATAATGTTTAGATCTACCTGTTATATTTTTTCATACTTCGGGCAATATCCCGTTTCTGCTGATCCTGCTGCAGTTTTTGTCTCTTGTCGTACTGCCTTTTACCCTTTGCCAGTGCCAGTTCGACCTTTGCCAGTCCCCTTTCGTTAAAATAGACCCGAACGGGTACGAGTGTAAAACCTCGCTGGTCAAGCTTGATCCTTAATTTCTGTATCTGCGTTGAATGAAGGAGGAGCTTTCTTTCCCTGACCGGGTCATGGTTGGCCCTGTTTGCCTGCGGATACTGGGCGATCTTGCAGCCTACGAGCCATATCTCTGAGCCCTTTATGCGTGCATACGCTCCATCGAGGTCGCATAGTCCCAGCCGCAACGACTTAACTTCCGTTCCGAGCAAAATAATACCAGCTTCGACCTTTTCGACAAACTCGTAGTCGTGATAGGCCTTTTTGTTCTTGATATGAACGGAGGAATAACCAGATTTATCCTTCTTCTTTGCCATTACAACATAATACCAGCCCTGCGGTATTTTGCAAGCCGGCAAATGGCCGAAAGGCCGTGTTGGTCGCTTTATGCGGTTAATAAATTCGATCATCCCCTTGCGGCGGCGCAGAACTGGCCCATCAGCATCATAGCATCGTTCATGGGATCGGCAGAACCGTCCATTTTTGCATAAGCTCTTACAAGGTTGACGAGTTCCGGGTCGGCTGGTTTTTCGCCAAAATGATGAGCGACATTGACTATGCCGGCATCGAGGCCGTATTCCATTGCAACTTCTACGTATGCCCTTGCGATACCTACTTTGCGTCCCGGAAGATCCCTGCAGGAGTTGCTGACTCCCATCGAAAAATGTACGTCTTTCATCCTGGGATCGTTCTTGATCTTCTTGATGGTCTCGAAAGCCCGGTAGGTATATCCAGGTACGTCAGGCTGCATGGGCATATCTATTGCCAGTGGAAATACCGTGGAATCATAATAAATTTCCTGTGGTTTAAAACCGTATTGGCCGACGGCTTTGTCAAAAAGCTCGCTTGCGAGTGCATAGAGTTCATCTACCGAATGAGACCCGCCTGGGCCGGTTGGTGCGGTTTCGCTCATAAGAAGGCCGATAAAGGAAAAATCATACTCTTTCTTTAAGGGCATCATTCTGTCAGCGGAATAAACCTTTATAGAATTTATAAGCGGCGGGGCAACTTTTTCGTCTGTATCATACCATTGCTTTAGGCCTGCGATCAGTACATCGTCATCGCTGCTGTCTATGCAAACCGGTACGCCTTTGCCCCACTTGCGTACCAGGCGGACATATTCAACCATCAGGTCAACCGATATGCGCGGGTCGTCTTCACCGAATGCATCAACATTGACGGCGATGTAGGCAGCGCCTTCATCAGCCTGTGACTGAATCAGATCCTTGATAACATTTAATTCATCGCTCGGTTCGTCATAAGCACCCTGTCCACGCTCAAGAAGCTGACGCATTACTTTGCCATACCGCGGTATCGAAGCATGTACCGATTCGCCAATACCTATCAATCCTTTTGCCATTACATATTCCCTTTAAACAAAATTCCATCCAAATCTACCTTTCAAGGGCAGTCTTGTCGATTGTAACCTTTGATAAACAAAGAATATACAAAAACATTTGCATTTTCTTATCCCACATTTCCTTACGGAGAACATCGTCTACTTTCGAGCATAACCTACCCTCCGAGTGTGGACAACTTGTTGAAAACCATAGAACATCGCGGCGAGTAAGGCCCGATAACCGGTTACGGTTAATAGGCCTTATTTAACCTTTAACAATGTGGGGTAATTAACGCTTCTGGTCTGCGGTGGTCATTAAGGCTAAGTCTTTTTATGACAGTGTATTATCAGACGAGGCATCCTTAGTAAGCGAATCATACCGCCTAGTCGGTATTGTTGTCGATTTTACTGAGTGGAAAGCTGTATCACTACAGCATTTTCCACGACTGACGATACCATCGTGGATAACTTGTAGGCAAAGCCTAAAAAATCGTGGCAAATGCCCCCCCTTCCCAGAGTTGTGCGCGAGTAAAATGCTATTTCCGGGCGAATGAGGAAATTGATGCTTTGAGCTGAGTGCAGGCTTTTTGGGGGTCCTTTGCAAGTGACGCCGCCGAACAAACCGCTATTGAGGCGGCGCCTGCTGCTAAGACCTGATCAAGATTTGTCGCATCTATCCCCCCTATCGCGACATGGGGAATATCAGTACCGTCCAATATTTTGAGCGCCTTGCGAATGTAATCACATCCTGCGATGTTCAGGTGCGGCTTGGTCCTGGTGGCAAAGGCCGGTCCGAGTGCGATATAATCTGCATCTTCGTCGATAGCGGCTTTTAACTCATTAGTCGAATGAGTGCTGACTCCGAATATCATGGGCTTTGGAGAAAGTCTTCTTGCGTCGTTGATCGGTATATCCGTCTGTCCGAGATGAACACCATCGGCGTTGGTTAGGACGGCAATGTCTACACGGTCGTTGATTATGCTGAGGACATTATGGTCGCGGCAGATACGGACAAAACCGGCTGCAAGTTCCAACAGGGGGCGGCCTTGTAATCCTTTGGCTCGGAGTTGGAGGCAATCGGCGCCTCCTGAGCAACAGGCCCTGGTTAACGCTAAAACCTCTTCCTTGTCCGATTGACGGTCTGCCCCTATTAGAACGTAGAGCTGGACGTTTTTAAACCTGCTTTTTGTTTGGGCGGCGATGACCACGTCCTTTTCGAGGGTGTATATTTCAAAACGTAACTCTTCGAAAACCATTGCTGTGTCTGGACTTAGGACCTGTCCTGCCTCTGCGAGCGCACGGAAAGCTTCCGACGCTCTTTTTGAGGCGGCGATAAATACGTCCTTTAGATCGCCTCGCTTTAGCTGGCCTTCGACACGCAAATTTCTGCCGACATCTGTTTGGCTGTCACGACTTGAGAGGAGGGCCAATGTATCAAAATCCTTGATAGCTGAGCAGAGGCGGTGGCGGATCGTCTTTGCACGGGCGCTAAAGCCGGGTGCTTCCATTACGAAACGGCAGTATTCTTCCATTACCCGGCATGCTTCTCGGGCGCGGTTAAAATTTGCATCCAGTATTCTGTAAAGGCCGCGATCCATAGTGGGAGAGTATATCCTTTGCCAGGTCGATTGAACAGGAAAAATGGTCCGAGGTGAGATGAAAAATAAGAGGATATGTGCCGCAAATGCGCAAAAAAAATGGAGCCACCTCTTCCGGGCTGGCTCCGAGATCACCCATAGGGCCAAAGAAGTTCGGCCCAAATCTCCGAAAACGCAAATAATGCTGGCTTTCCATCTGACCCTTCATAATTGAAGCAGTCGTGAGTAATTGAGCAATACTCATGCCATATGAAATCAATATTTTCAAAAAAACGAACGATGGACATGTAAAGTCTTGCAAAAACCTGACTTAACCGGAACACAAAAATACTTTATAGCACCTCGAGATTTTGTTAATCTCCGACAGCATGTTGCTGCCAATCAACAATATCGGACGTTGTTTTGTTTCGGATGGTGAAAAAAAAGGTGCTCAGTGGGTTACAAACCGCAATCGCAGCACTGAAATAGCCTCCAAAACCACGTGTTGCAAAAAAACAACACTGCTGTTATTAGTTCTAACACTTCCTTGATTAAGAAGAGTCCAGCGGTTAGATTGGTTTCAAACGTTATTTTATCTGCGGAGATATTGGTATGGATTTTTTGCAGCTTGCCGCTAAGCGACAAAGTACTCGTGCGTATAATGATAGTCGCGTCGAGAGAGAAAAGATCGAAAGATGCCTCGAAGCTGCCAGGATCGCACCTTCGACTTGCAATAGTCAACCGTGGAAATTTATTATTGTTGACGAGCCTGAGCTAAAAAGTTTCGTTGCCGAGCAAACTTTCGGCAAGCTTGTTTCTTTTAACCGTTTTGCGATGGAGGCTCCGGTTCTTGTTTTGATCGTTGCAGAGCGTCAAAAGTCATTTGCGCGGTTTGCGGGTATCATAAAAAAGAAACCTTTTACGTATTTTGATATTGGGATCGCGGCGGAACACTTTTGTTTGCAGGCTGTCGAGGAAGGGCTTGGGACTTGCATGCTGGGATGGTTTAAGGAGAAAACGATCGCGAAACGGCTTGGTATTCCTAAGAATAAACGAGTTGAGCTTTTGATCACTGTTGGGTATGCTGCCAAAGATGAGATACGTGCTAAGAAAAGGAAAGACCTCGACGAGATAAGGAGCTATAACAGCTATTAGGTTATCTGTGGTTTTTCGGTTTTTAGTTTACGTCACGGCGCTGATATTTTTGCACCATATTTGCCACATTTTTCTGTACTCCTGTTCGATGTTTTTGGCGAACGTTTCTGCGTTGCACAGATCGCTGGCTTCCATTCGCGGACGCATCGAGGCGCGAATTTTTGCGAGGGCTTCTGGTTTTGCAGCAAGGGCAACGGCTTTTGAAACGTATTCATCCGGTGTTGCGGCAGTGAAAAACTCCAGTCCTAACCTTGTTAATATGCTTAGTGAGACCCTGGACATATGGTGTTCGCCAACAAGAGAAATTACCGGGACACCCATCAGAAGTGCCTCACACGTGGTTGTGGTTCCGTGGTAAGGGTATGTGTCAAGTGCGATATCGATCTTGTTGTAAAGATCCAGATGCTGCTGCCCGGAAACCCAGGCGTATATTTCTATCCTGTCTCTATGTAAACCGGCTTTTTGAAACTCTTTAAGGTAGTGTTCTTTGGTATCGAGGTCCGAGGCGGAGCGAAATTTCAGTATTAATTTCGAATTTTCGCAGTTCTTCATCACATCAGCCCATAGCTTAATTGTAAACGGATTTATTTTTTTATTCATATTGAATGAGCCGAAAGTTATAAATCCGTTTTTTATTGCGGGCAATGTTCCAACCTCAGGAGCTGTATCCGGCGGAGAGTAACACAAAAAGCCTTTATCGAGATAGACGAGTTTCTCGGAATAGTATTCATGGGCATCGTCGGTCTCGGCACACTTATCCGTAAGTCTGTAGTCCACCTGCGTCAGACCTGTGGTATCCGGGTAACCCAGATAAGTGACCTGAACAGGCGCGGGCTTGATCGATAGAACAGAGATAGAGTCTTCGCCTGTGTGACCTGCCAAGTCAACCAATATGTCAATAGCGTCATTTTTTATTAGTTCAGAGACCTCCTTCGGCGGCGAGTTGTAAATATCCCTGTAATAATTAAACATTGGTTTGAGTTGCCGCGTTATTTTGTCAGGCGATCTTACATTGGCATAGCCGTATATGTCAAATTTGTCTCTGTCATGTGCATTCAACAGCGGCATGAAAAACGATGCTACCGAGTGCCTTCTAAAATCCGGCGAAATATATCCGATCTTAAGTTTGCGATCAGGTTCGATGGTATTTAGATGTCGGCACTGCCGGCCTGGCGTGGAGGCGTATGATCGAGCGTATTTGCGATGGGCCTCAAAAATGTTTTTGCGATCGGTATTTCCCAAATAATGCATAAGTAAAAGGCAGCTGGAATAGACGCGAGGGTCTTCTATATGCGTATTAAGAGCCTGCTGGATCAACTTGTGGCAATCCGACAGATTTCCCTTTTGCAGTAGGATGTTGGCAAGATTGATTGTCAGGTCAACCCGTTGCGGATAAAGATCATGAGCCTTCTTTAGTAAACTTTCGGCCTCCGAAAGCCTGCCGGTTTCCTTCAGGATGAAAACCAGCATACTGTAGGCTGTAATATCATGCTGTATTTCAAGTATGCCGCGGTAAATCCTTTCTGCATACTCAAAAGATCGGGCACGTGATAATATATCACCGGTTTCAGTAAGCAGCGATATATTGTCCGGATTGCCGCGACTGGAATTGATGATCTGCTCAATAACCTGCTTTGTAAGATGTTCGGAAACCAGAGCGGGATTTCCCTTTGCAAGAGCATTTTTGGCTTGGTAGAATGCCTCTACCGCTTTGCGGTTTGCAGCAGTATCTTTTAGGTTGATTATTAGCGGTTTTTTGCTTTGCATAGCCTTTTCGCGTTCAACTTAGCACAAATTTGCAGGAAGATATTTCAATTATACGGTAAAATGAACGGATTAAAACCGTTTTTTTTTGTACAACTAAAGCAAAAGGAGCCTATGTACGGTAAAATGAACG